>CAZXRO010000306.1:0-3688 GCA_964642435.1 uncultured Ignavibacteriales bacterium | reverse complement strand
ACTACGCAGGATGGGGCGCGCAGAGGTCGTTTTCCAACTGGACAAAAAGGTTGCTCTGGGCATATTCCTTGGTTATTGTGTTGCCTGGATTCTGTACGGGGTAGCCTTCTGGATGTTCGTGCGGTCTGTTGCCCCCGGTCTTGGCGCTATTCCGGCTGTCGGTGTGTTCAATGCGTCCTATCAGATTGGATACCTGATGCTTTTTGCGCCGGGCGGCCTGGGGCCGAGGGAACTGGTCATGGGAATCCTGCTTACTCCATTTATCGGACCATTGGGACCGGCGATCGCGATACTGGCCAGACTCTGGGCCATCGCCGTTGAAACGATAGCCGCCTTGATGGCGCTGGCGGTTAAGCCGTAAGGCATAGAGAGGAAGTCACCATTGGCAAAGAAACAGAAGCAGACGTCCAAGCCCCCGCCCAAGCGCAGGCCGCAGTTCGATATCGAGAAATCCCCACTGTTCGCGCCGATTGTATTCGTGGTGGTCTTTCTGGGATTGGTGATCCTGTTCTCGGATTTCCTGTTTTCGGATGAGATGCTGCACGGGTCGGACACGATCACTGCCGGCGTTTTCTTCCGCTCCTTTCTGGTTGACAACGTTGAAGCTACCGGCTCGGTACCAAAATGGAATCCATATATCTTTGGAGGGATGCCGTATATTGACGCCTTCCATGGGGACATATTCTATCCACTGTCGGTGCTGAAGTTCTTCGGGTCAATATACCGCATGCTCGGTATCAACCTGTTTCTGCACATTCTCCTGGCCGGGCTGTTTATGTACTTCTGTGCCCGCCAGTTCAAGCTGGAGAAGATACCCTCGCTGGTGTCTGCCGTCGCCTACATGTATACCGGCTATCTGGTATCGCTGGTTGCGCCCGGGCACGACGGTAAGATATTCGTGACGGCGCTGTTTCCATTGGTCATTCTCTTTCTGGAGCGCGGCTTTACCCGGCGGCCACTGCTCAATTTCTCATTATTGGGGTTGGTTATAGGTGTAATCATCCTCTCGCCCCATCCGCAGATGTCATACTATATGTTGTGGGTGGTGGCGCTCTATGCCGCCTTCAAATTGATTGTTCTGTATACCGAGACGCATGACATTGCGAAACTTGTCAAGCCCGGCGCATTGACTGCCTATGCCGTGGTGATCGGGCTTCTGATATCGGCAATACAGTTCTATCCTGGCTACTATTACACCACGCATTTCTCACCCCGCGCCGAGCACAAGTCCGGCTGGGAATGGGCAACCTCGTGGTCGATGCATGAAGAAGAGGCAATGGGACTTCTGATTCCTGAGTTCGCCGGAACATCGTCAAAGACAACCGAGACCTTTTACTGGGGCAAGAATCACTTTCGGGATAACGCAGAAACGGTAGGCGCGGTAACATTCTTTCTTGGTTTGCTGGGCTTTTTGTTTGTCCGGCGACGTGAATCGTGGTTCTTCGGTGGCCTTGCTGTCTTTGCCCTGCTCTATGCGCTGGGGGCAACGACCCCGATCTTCTATGTATTCTACTACCTGATACCGAAGGTCCAGTCGCTGCGAGCACCGGCGATGATCATGTACATTTTCGCTTTCTGTGCGGCGCTGCTTGCCGGTATGCTCATCCAGAAGATCATCTACGAGATACGCGATCGAAGGGAAGAGTTGTCCGAAAAATTCGACTGGGTCCTGTGGGGCATCCCGGGACTATTGCTGGTGCTGGCGCTTGCCTTCACGGCGAGCGGGCGCGGTATGATCGATCTGTGGACGTCGCTGTTCTACTCCGATGCCGCTAACCTTATGGTAGCACAGGGAGTCTCCAAGCTGGATATGGCGTATCGCAACGTTCCTGCCATCACAACCGGCGCCTGGTTAGCGTTTGTGTTTACGGCCATTACCGCCGTGGCGATATGGCTGTATAGGCAGGGCAAGGCGAGCCTGGCGATACTCATGGTGATACCGTTCGTGATTATGGTCGATGGCGTGCGGTTCAACGGCCGCTTTGTTGACACGTTTGATCATCATCAGTACTTCCGTCCCAATCCGATCAGTCAGTTCCTTGAGCAGCAGTCGGGTAAGTGGCGCACGATGAACTTCACAAACTACCCGGCCGACTTGCTCCCCTTCTTTGGTGTGGAAGTGGTCACCGGTTACCATGGCAACCAGTTGCTCTGGTACGAGGCGTTACTTGGCGGCATGGGAGCGCCGAACAAGGCGAATCCGCGATTCCTGAACCTGGTCGGGGCCCGTTACTTGCTGTTCCCGGGAGAACAACAGCCACCCCAAGGGTATTTCGGAGCCGAGCCGGTCAAGACCGTTCAGCAGTCGATGGGCCTTCAGGTGATGGACAACCCGAATGCTTTCGAGCGGCTCTATCTGGCTGACAGCATTATGGTTTTGCCGGATCGAGATGCCATCGTCAACGAGATTATCGATGGCATCACTGACTTGCGAAGGGTGGTGATCCTGGAGGAAGCACCGGAGCTGGCCGTGGTTCCGGGATCGCAGGTGGAGACTGACTCAGCGTGGTTTGAGTATCACGGGATTGATTCCATTGCAATCGGCGTGCGCACTGAAAGCAACCAGATACTGGTATTGACCGAGAACTACTATGACGCCTGGAAGGTAACGGTCGATGGGCAGCCGGCGCCATTGATGCGTTCCTATGGGTCATTCCGCGCGGTACCGATTCCGGCGGGAACTCAACGGGTCGTTTTCGGGTTTGAGTCACCACGCTATCAGACCGGACGTCTGGCGACGATACTGACTTTCATATACTTGCTGGGCATATTTGCCCTTTTCGGATGGCGTCATTGGTCACAGAACAAACACCACAGGCAAGAGGCTGAGTGATGCCGCATACGCAGCGCGTACTGATCATTTTCCCAACATACAACGAGCGGGAGAATATTGAGAAGATCGTTCATGCTGTACTACCGCTTGATCCTCGGATCAACGTGCTGGTGGTGGATGACAATTCTCCCGACGGCACCGGCCAGTTGGCCGACAAGCTGTCCGAGGCTGAGAGCAATGTCCACGTGCTGCATCGCGAGAAGAAGGAAGGGTTGGGCCAGGCCTACATCGCGGGATTCAGGTGGGCTATTGAGCGCGGCTATGATTTCATCATGCAGATGGACGCCGATTTTTCGCATGGCCCGGAATATATTCGCGATTTTCTCAGGGAGATCAAGGAATACGATGTTGTCATTGGCTCGCGCTACATCTCCGGGGTCAATGTGATCAACTGGCCAATGTCACGATTGCTGCTGTCGTACTATGCCAATGTGTACACGCGCCTTGTTACCGGGCTGCCCCTTCGCGATGCCATCGCCGCCGCCTCGCCCGGCGCGACCGCCTGGGTGGCGCCGGGAACCTACGAAGGCGGACTCTATCTCGCGGGCCTGCAGGGCACTGCCGACGCGCCGATCGTCATTGCCGGCGCCGACCCGCAGGATCCACCTGTCATCGAGGGTGGCGCGAGCGGTGCGCACCTGGTCAACGCCACGCATGTGGAGCTTCGCGACCTGGTCCTCCGTGGTGCCACGCACAACGGCCTGAACATCGATGATGGCGGCGACTACGCCACGCCCGCGCACCACATCACGTTGCGGCGGCTGCGCGTCGAGGACGTTGGCCCGGACGGCAATCGTGACGGCATCAAGCTCTCGGGCGTCGATGATTTCGCGATCATCGACTGCACCGTCGAGC
>CAZXRO010000305.1:0-3689 GCA_964642435.1 uncultured Ignavibacteriales bacterium | reverse complement strand
TCTGAGAGAGTCGCCGAGCAAGTTGCCGGCAAGATCTGCGATTTCGAATTCGACGACCTCCAGCGTGTACGTCTCAGCTTCGGCGAGCACCTCAGGGATCAACTGGATGCTGAACGGATTAGTCATCTGCCAGGTGTTCGGTATGGCCTCATCGGCGCTGTTGGTCAGAGAGAAGGTCTCGGCTGTTATGTAAGAGCTGTCGATTGGTTCACCGAAATCCAGGTACAGATCGACATCACGCAGAAACAGCTCCTTGTTGTCGAACGGCACCGCAGTCAGTATGGGCGGCTGTTCATCATCGGGAAATCGCAAGACAACGGAGTCCTTGGTCAGCGTCGGCATGTTGGGGTCATGCATCACCTCCAATCGGAACAACGTGTCTTCGATGGGGCCGAAATGCGCGCTAAGGGAAGCCGCAGTTTCGACGCGAAACTCCAGAAAACCCAATGCTGCGTGATGTCGACCGATGTTCTCAAGCGACGAGAGGAGGATGTCACTGGGACGCTGAGCTAACTGCGTCAGGTCGATTTGTGAAGAGAAGCGGATTTTGACCATCTGCCCCGCAATCGCTGTTGCCGAGATTATGTCCGGAGTTGTTGTGTCCGGTGTCGGTGCGAGGACCAGGTACAGACTGTCCATAGGCGGTTCAGCCCGCACATCAATGGGTCGGGTTGGTACGGCCCATGGTTCCACCAGCGGATTGAACCGCTCATTGCGATTGTTATCCTTGAACGCAATCAAGCGGTAGTCTCGGTCAGGCAGGTAGTTAAGATCGAAGCGTCCGGATGAGTTGGTCTGGGCCAGGTAGTCGGGATAGATCGAGTCAAGGGTGGTGGTGGTGTCGAGATTACTCCGGTCGTACAGCCCGACCAACACCCCGGTCTGGGGTTTGTCATGATCCATGACGACACCGCCAATCCGGCCGGAATCGATTGTAGGGCCGGTAGAAAACGCCATGGACATGGAGCTATCAAGTTTGTTGCCTCGAAGATCGGCGATGTCGGAGCTCACGTTGAGAATGTAGGTCGTGTTCTCTCGGAAGGGCTTGGCGAGTTTAATCTCAAGGCGATCACCGTGCCAGTCCAAATCGACCGGCTCACTCTGCCGAGGCGTGATGAATACAACATCCTTTGTTCTCGGCTCGACCACGTGCTCTGAGAAATGGAGTGTAATACGGTTTGAGAGGGGCACACCGACGGCACCACTGGCCGGTTCTGAGCGAAGCAACCGTGGTCCGCTTCTGTCCGGTTCCCCACCGGGGGGGAGCGCCGTTTCAGCGCACTGCATGATGACGAAGGCAAGTGCTGCCAATGGAACAATAAGCAGCAGCCTACGGCCGGGCAGGCTCAAGGATGTATTTTCTCCCTGACATTGTCGTTATCCGGATCCAGTTTCAATGATCGTTCCCAAGCCTGACGGGCTTGCTCGGTCTTGTCGAGCGCCTGGTAGACATCGCCAAGATGATCGAACATCACGGGGTCGCTGTCAAGTTCTACTGCGCGTTCAAGCTGAACCAGTGCTTCCTGGTATCGGCCCAAGCGGTAGAGGACCCATCCGTAGCTGTCCAAATAGGCCGGGTTGTCTGGAGAAATGTCGATGGCCCGCTTGAGCAAATCGTAGGCGTATTCCAGCCGTTCGTTGCGGTCGGCCAACATGTAGCCGAGATAATTCAGCGATGGAGCATGGTTGGGAGAGTTGGCAATAATGGTCTCGAATGTCTCGACGGCCTCATCGAAGCGCCCGAGTTGCTCATAGGCAGCTCCGAGGGCGAACATGAGACGCAGGGCGTTCTCCTCGGTTGCCATCTTCTCCATGCCGGTCTGGTAGGCGTCGATTTCCCTCTCCGGTTGCTCAAGCTTGCGATAGGCGAACGCGAGGTCCAGCCATGCCTGAGCTGATGTGTCGACCATCTGAGTCACCCGCTTGAACTGATCCCTGGCGCGCTCGAAGTCCTCCTCAACCAGAGCTATCCGTCCCAGGTAATAGTGATTCACCTTGTTGTATTCACCGCTCTCGACCAATTGCGTAAACAGAGAATCGGCCAGGCGAAGGGAGTCGGTACCGTAGTACAGGATGGCGAGCCGACGCACATCGCTGCGGTTGAGCGGATTGAGTTCCACAACCCGGGCAGCATAGACGATGGCGGAATCGAAGGCCTCGGACTGGACATAGATATTGACCAGCTCGCGAAGGATGTGCATGTTCTCGGGATCGACCTGGAGCCCCCGATGAAAGTAGATCAGGGCCGAGTCTGTGTGTCCTTCAATCTGATGCAGCTCCGCGATCGCTGAATACGAATCCACATTCTCATAACCGGGGTTGACCTCGATTGACCTGGCGAACGCATCGAATGCCTCCTGAACGTTACCCCGGGAATACTCCATGCGTCCCAAGTCGCTCCACAGGCGATAAGAGTCCGGTCTGGTCTTAAGAATGTTGCGATAGGCCCAGATGGTAGAGTCAGTCCAGCCGAGTTTGCGGTAGTAGGCCGCAAGGTAGCTGTACGATTCGGTATCCGTGCTGTCGAGACCGACGGATTCTCGATACGCCTGCCGTGCCGAGCCTTCCTGGCCCAGAGCGCGATAACAGTGACCAATCAGCTTGGCCGCCTCTATATCGTCAAACCCTATTGGCTTGAGCGTTTTCAGAGCATCGTCAAAGCGCTGCATTTGATACTGGGTGCGCGCCAAGCTGATCCTGATCTCGCGGGATTCTCTGAAATACTTCAGGGCTCGTTCATAGTATTGTGAGGCCAGGTGGATGTCACCGGACATCTCGGACAGGCTCGCGTTGACATAGTAGAAGAACGCGCGGCGGTCCAGCTTGTCATCGGACTCATCCTCGGCCGTGGAGACGACCAGAACCGGGTCGGAATCATCGCCGGGATTTGAGCCGGGGCGTCCCGATGTTTGCGCCGTGACAATTGATGCCAGCATGAGCACGGCAACAAGAGCTATGAGAAGTTGCAGTAGTCGCACTATATGAGTTCCTTTGTCCTGAGTCGCGTCCTGGCGGTTCCATGATCAATAGATCAGGTCCTGTTGCCGCTCCTTCTTGTTAACACGCGAGTCTCTATAAAGTTGCGCTCAGGATGGGTTCAGTTTCAAGAATCGGCGCTTGCCAACCTTCAATACCATCTCCTTGTCCAGTGCAAACTCGAAGTTGGGATCAGAGATCTTCTCGCCATTGATGCTAACAGCGCCGGACTGGATCAGCTTGCGCGCTTCACCATTGGACTTAGCCAGATCCGCTCCGGAAATCAGACGAACGAGATAGACAGCCTTGGGATCGATTTCGAGCTTCCTTAGATCATCCCGCCCGAATTCGGGCATTTCGTCAGGCAGTTCCTTCTTCGAAAACACGCGATCAAACTCCTCGCGGGCCTCTCTGCCCTGTCCCGGCGTGTGATACATATCGACCAGAAGCTCACCGAGCCTCTTTTTGATCTCCATGGGGTTGATTTCGCCGGAGTCAAGCTGCTGTTTTATGCGGGCCAGCTCTTCGGGCGGGACATCGGTAGTCAACTCATAGTAGGAGTATATCAACTTGTCCGGGATTGACATCACTCGCCCGAAAATCTCGCGAGGCGGATCATCGATTCCCACGTAGTTACCCAGTGACTTCGACATCTTCTTCTCGCCATCGAGGCCGACCAGGATGGGCAGGGTCAGAATAACCTGTGGCTTTTG
>CAZXRO010000304.1:0-3705 GCA_964642435.1 uncultured Ignavibacteriales bacterium | reverse complement strand
GAGTCCATCGGTACCGTCACGGTTCTCAATACCGATCGCGCAGTTGTCGGTATCGAACGCCGGATCGATCGACAGGTACTGGAACGTGATCGTCCCATTGGTCTTCAGGATAACCTGGGCGTTGACAACCTCGCCCGGGCCCGCGCCGTACTCCGGATAGTCGCGGAACTGTATGATGCACTCGCCGCCGACAGTGTCAATGAACAACCCGACATTGGTGTTGTCTCCATCGGTCGGATTCAGATCATCCCACAGCCAGGCCAGGATGTTGTTGGGCGTGCTCGAGGTCGGAATCGAGGTCTTGAAGCGGGATTCCATACCGTCGGCATCGAAACCGATTATCCCGTTGGACCCAATATAGATCTGGGAGTAAACCGTATCGTAGTATGGGAACGAGAATCCGATATCGAATGGCCCGATATAGTTGTCGTCAGCCAGTTGTGCAGCCAGGTTGGTGGCTGAGCCGGAGATGTCCTTCCAGTCGAACGTTGGTCCGCCGGACTCATCGGAGTCGATCCAGTAGTATCCGTAGGCATCGGGACCGCCGGCATTCTTCTGGACAGGGTGCCCCTGCCGTGAATCCTCGACACCCTTGAAGTCCTGGAATTCCTCGTCGAAGCCTTCCGGGTAGTAGCGCCAGGCGGGTTCGACCTCACCGGCATCCAGGAGAGCCTTGAAGGCGGCATTCTTGACGACCGGCAGGTAACTCAGGCTGTAGCTCACGCTTCCCAGCCCCTGGCTTGTGATCACCAGTTCCTGCGCGGCGGAATCGCCCACCAGCAGCGTCTGATACAGATCGCTCGGCGACACGGCAACCGCAGGTGTGTAGTCGACACTGATATCGTCCAGGTACCAGATATCGCAACTCTCGCAGGAGCCGTTGGCGTGGAATCGGAGCTGGAAATTGCGGTGCAGGGCATTGGCCGGCAGGCGAAGGGTGACATTGGCGAATGACTGCATGGCAACACCGCCGCCGGCATGCGTGTTGATCGTCACCCAGTTGCCGAGATCATCCTTGTAATCGACCGTCAAGTCTTCGCCGACCTCGGGCACATCGGCAGAACCGCCGGCCTGGTAGTAATAGGCCAGGACAGCCTCCGGGGCATCCTCAAGGTCGATCAACTGCGATACCAGTGTGTCCATGCCACCATCGACCGCTATTGAATACGGTTCGGAGGGAGGCAATACGCCATCGGTAGTGACAACAGCAGAGTTGTTGTACAACCAGCGAGTTGTAAACAGGGTGTCATCCGGGAAGGTCTCGAACCACGGGAACAGGCCCGGGGCGCCGACCGAGGTCGTCACCAGCAAGCTCTGATCGGTGATACCCCCGTCGCCGACACTGGTGACGGTGATAGTCGAGCTGTCCACTTCGTTCGTGTAGCTGTCCGAGGGAACCGCCACTTTGGCGACAATATCCAGCGAGTCATTGCCACCAACAATCCCTGTATTGGTGATCTCGTTGGTCCCGGAGATATCATAGAACGTAACATCCCACGCACCGGTGCCATTCAGATCATAGCTGTCGTCGAGCAGCCCCCGATTGACCACGGTCAGACCATAGACCGCCGTATCACCGGCGGCACCCATCTGCGCAGCCTGCGAGGGGCTCAAGCGCACATCGTAGTTCGGCGGTAGGCCAAGATAGAAGTCATCGATATACCAGTCATCAAAGTCGCCCTGCGTGGCCTTACAGCGAATCCGAACGCGGAAGTCATCGTGATAGGCGATCAATGGCAGGGTGTGCTCGACAGCCGCAAAGGTCGTCATGTCCGCACCATCTCCAGGGTGCTGGTCGAGAATGACCCATGTGCCGGTACTGTCGAGATACTCAATCCAGAGATCATCACCGGCCTCGGGCGAATCGCCACCACCGGTGCGCTGGTAGAAATACTGCAGCACGACATTGGATTCCCCGGACAGGTCGATCACCTGTGTGATCAACGTGTCTCCCTGGGCGGGATCGCCATCGAGATTGAGGCTATACGGGGCCGAGGGCTCATCGAGTCCCTGGTCATTGGCCGTGCCGCCAGTGTTGATAATCCACAACCCCTGGTCGACCGTTGTGGTCGTGAACTGATCGGAAATCGGGATACTCAGCGGTTCACCCTCGGACATCGTCTCCAGGGTCGCTTCCTCGGAGAACATCGGGTTGTCCGTGCTGGTAACCGTCACGATAGCAGTGTCGCGATTGCCATACACCGAGGTGGGGACAATCACCTGCACCTTGAAATCAAACTGCGTATCCGGTGCTAATGCCCCGGTCGAGCTTATCTGGCTCAGGCCGGAGGCGTCCCAGATGCTCGTCGCCCAGGCGTTGCCGGAAACGCTCAGAGAGTAGTCATCGGTGATCGAGCCGTTATTGGTCACGGTAAGGTCATACCAGATAGTATCGGCGACCGAACCGGAATCCGAATCGTAGGCGGGACTGACCGCAAACGACCACGCCAGCACCTTGAACGAGAACAGGTCGGTGGTATCGGTTTCACCGTCGATGTTAAAGGCGGTCAGGTAGTAGTCCACGACAGTAGCCGGTGACTGTGCCGGGATGAAACCCTCGAACTCGTCGGTGCCACCGGTCGCGGTCATGGTGTCGGCATACCAGGTGCCGCCGACCTCGTAGTGCACCAGCAGCGAGTCCGGCTCAAGGGCCGAGGTGGAGGTAATCTCGGCCACCACCTGGTAGGCATTGGTAGTGTCCTGCGTGTCCTCCAGCGGCGTATGCACGATACTGATTCCGGTCTGCTCACGTCCGTCGAGCACCATCGTTCCGGTATTGTCCGGATCGAGCCAGTCTTTCAGCCGGTTGGAGGCGGAACTGCCGTAGTTCCACGAGGCGGAGAACTTGCCGTACCAGTCCGGCGTAATTGAGGTACACGAAGCGTAGCCGCCGTGAAGCTGGCCGACTACGTGGTGATTTTCGTTGTAGATCGGGGAGCCGGAGGAGCCACCCTCGGTGGTACCGTCTTCCCAGTTACCGACCCGCCAATGAGAATCACCGGATCCCGGGTTACCGAGATAGTTGGCGCTGGTCAGGGAGTCATAGTCAAATGAGATTTTCTTGATATCACCCGACGGATGATGAATAGCTGTGGTCTGCTGGGAGGCGACATTCAACGCCGACCAGCCGCCGTAGTACACTCCGTAGCTGTCCGGGGGCTGTGCGCTCAACTCGAGCAGGGCAAAATCGGAGTAGGAGTTCGTGGCACGAAGTGTCGATCCGGAAACAGACATCCACAGCGGGCCGTCGACATTGCTGCAGGTCGGACTCTCGTAGTTGAAGATGAACACCCATGTCGCTTCACCGCCCAGACAGTGGTTGGCGGTCAGGAAGTACGGCGTGAGGTCCTGACGTACGTTGTTGATCATGGAACCTGAGCACAGGCGGAAGCCGCCGGAGGTCGTAATCATGGCGACCGCACGCTTCTCTGCCTCCCAGGGGGCTCCCTCAGGGCAGTTGACATTGTTGTTGCAGGACCCGGAGCCACCGAACCCGAGCGCATCCTTGGCATTGTCGAAGTTGAAGAATACGTCCTTGTAGCCATGTACAATGCGGGACACCGAAATCTGCCCCCGCTCACTGACCTCAGCCGGCTCAAAATACTCGAGCACAACCCGCTCGCCCTTGACCGGAGCGGTGGAGAACATGCCGTGGTCCTTGATATTGCGCGAGGTAAACGCACCGAGCACCATCTCCTGATCGGC
>CAZXRO010000303.1:0-3712 GCA_964642435.1 uncultured Ignavibacteriales bacterium | reverse complement strand
GAGTGCCAGGAGTACCACGAAAACCTGGTGAGGGCGGGACAGACGCAGCAGGTGTTGTTTGCCATCGTGCAGGGATCGACCTATACGGACTTGCGACGTCTGTCGGCGGAACAGTTGGTGGCGATGGAGTTCCCCGGGTATGCGATTGGGGGATTGTCGGTGGGTGAGTCGAAAGCAGAGATGGAAACCATGCTGGCCGGGCAGATCGAGTATCTGCCGAAGGAGAAGCCGCGCTATCTGATGGGGGTCGGGTACCCAGAGGATATCCTGATGGCGGTGGGCTACGGGGTTGACATGTTCGACTGTGTATTGCCGACACGGAATGCGCGGACAGGGAATGTGTTTACCTCGCGCGGTCAGATTACATATCGCAACGCCGCCTATGCCGACGACAGCCGGCCCCTGGACCCGGACTGTGACTGCCCGGTATGTCAGCGATACTCGCGGGCGTATATCCGGCATCTGTACAATCAGTCGGAGATTACGGGGATGGTTTTGGCGACGTTTCACAGTACGTGGTTTTTTCAGCATCTGATGCAGGGGATACGTGAGGCGATCGAGCAGGGGCGGTTCGCGGCGTTTCGCTCGGAGTTTCTGGAGAAGTACCGGAGTGGGTGGGAGTAGCGGGGCACCTGCGGGAGCTAACGTCTGGAATCATCACCAATCGCGAAGGGTAAACAGGTAGCCAAAGGTCAGGCGGATATCTGACATGCGGATCTCCTGCTCGCGTTCGCCAATGACCGACGCGGCAGCTTCGCGAATGTATCTCATGTTGGAGCGCATCTCGGTGATGGTGAATTCCATCGCATAAACACTCTCGTAGCGCAGTCCGAGGGTAATGCGGAAGCCGGGGGCGGCACCGATGTCGACCTCGCGGATAGCGAAGTTCGAGCGCAGGGAGTCCGAAGCGTAGGAATTGGGGTCGAACGCAAAGTAGCTGAACAGGGCACCCGCGCCAACATAGCCGGTGAGTTCATCCGTACCCCGGTAGTAGAATGCTTCCAGCGCGACCGACACGGCATGGAGGGGACCGCGGGGGTATTGCTTCGAGGTGAGTTCGCCATACTTGTAGTCGACAGAGGTTCTCATGACCACCGGGTGCATGACCAGCAGCTCGTACTTGGCCGAAAGCTCCGGGCCTGCCGAGACAACATCGGTCGGCGCGCGGAATCCCATTGAGATGTGAGCATTGATCGTGGCCAGCGTGTCCTCCTCGACGGGATTGAGGGGGTAAAGCGGCAGGCTCATCATGGCGGCCATAAGCAGAGCGAGCATGCGAGTGACAACCTCCAGTGAAGTACTTGCTATATATAGTAATAACGTATTCAAGGGGACAGGGATCAAAAGAATTTGTGCTCGAAAGTGGATTTCGCTGACGGCGGGTTCAGATTGGGGTCGTCAGGGGGCTGACAGGCCGTCCACTGTTTAGTGTAAGTTATTGTGGCACAAGGCGCAGTTTCGCCTGATTTGGCAGGGGAAAGCGGTTGACATCGATTGCTTAACGAATATATTACCAGCTTATGAAAACCGGGTGTGAAGGTTTTCACATAGCCGCAGCACCGTAGTCAAGTCCGGCAAAGAGACCGTTTAAGCCATAGAAGGAATGTGAGTTATGAGTAGTCCGGAAGTCTTCAAGAATTTCATAAATGGTGAATGGGTTGAGTCCAAATCCGGCGAAACCTATGAGAATGTCAATCCGGCAGATAACAGCGATGTGGTCGGTATTTTCCAGAAGTCTAATGCCGACGATGTGAAGGATGCGGTGGATGCTGCTGCCGAGGCGTACAAGACGTGGCGGTTGGTCCCGGCGCCGAAGCGCGGCGAGATTCTCTACCGGGTAGCGCAGCGTCTGCTGGCCGAGAAGGAGCGTTGCTCGCAGGAAATGACGCGCGAGATGGGCAAGGTGCTTGCCGAGACGCGTGGCGATGTGCAGGAAGCAATTGACCTGACCTACTACATGGCCGGTGAAGGACGGCGGTTGTTCGGGTTTACGACTCCCTCGGAGATGCAGAACAAATACGCGATGGCGCTTCGCCAGCCGCTCGGTGTATGCGGCTTCATAACGCCGTGGAACTTCCCGATGGCAATTCCCTCGTGGAAGACTATGCCGGCACTCATTTGCGGCAACACGGTGGTGATCAAACCGGCGACCGATACGCCGAAGTCGGTGGTCAACATGGTCAAGGTTATGCATGAAGAAGGTGTCCCGCCTGGTGTGATGAACCTTGTCACCGGTGCCGGAAGCAAGGTCGGGCAGCCATTGATCAATGATCCGCGGACGCGGGTGATATCGTTCACCGGCTCGACCGAGGTGGGTCGCAAGGTGTCCGAGGCGTGCGCGCCGACGTTCAAGCACACCTGTTTGGAGATGGGCGGCAAGAACGTGCAAATCGTTATGAATGATGCGAATATCGACCTGGCCGTCGACGGTGTACTGTGGGGCGCGTTCGGGACCACCGGCCAGCGTTGTACGGCGACGAGCCGTCTCATCGTCCATAAGGATGTAGCGAAGAAGATGATCGACAAACTGGTCGAGCGGGTGAAGAGCCTGAAGGTTGGCAACGGTCTGGACGAGAGCATGCAGATGGGACCGTGCATCAACCAGGGTCAGCTTGACACGGTATTGAAGTATATCGAAATCGGCAAGAACGAGGATGGCGCCAATATGGTTTGCGGCGGCGAGCGGCTTACCGGCGGTGACTATGACAAGGGTTTCTTCGTCCAGCCGACGGTCTTCACCGAGGTCACCCAGAAGATGCGCCTGTGGAAAGAAGAGATTTTCGGCCCGGTGCTGTCAGTGGGAACGTTTGACAATTTCGATCAAGCGATTGAGATGGCCAACGATACCATCTACGGGTTGTCGGCCTCGATTTATACCCAGGATGTTAACTGGGCCTTCAAGGCGATGCGCGATGTGTACACCGGCATTTTCTATGTGAATGCGCCGACAATCGGTGCCGAGACGCACCTGCCGTTTGGCGGGACGAAGGAGACCGGCAACGGTCACCGCGAGGCCGCCATGGTGGCGCTGGATGTGTTCAGCGAGTGGAAGTCGGTCTATGTTGATTTCTCCGGCAAGATCCAGCGGGCACAGATTGACAACCAGTAGGACATTCGACGAGCGTTTGAAAGGAATGACGGTTTGAGCCGTTGCAAGTTCATATTTGACCATAGTACGCGCGGAGTGATTCCGATGTACATGATCCTGTTCATCTGGACAGCGTCCTCAATATGATGAGGACCGGTCCGGTGGGAAGGGGATAGTATGAAAGTGCTGTTAACAATATTGGTCGAATAAGGAGCAGAGAAGATGGCTACGAAGAAAGACCGCAAGAAAGTGATCATCATGGGCGCGGCCGGCCGCGATTTCCATAATTTCAACACGCTGTACCGTGACAATGAAGATGTCGAGGTAGTTGCTTTCACCGCCACGCAGATCCCGGACATTGAAGGGCGGAAGTACCCGACAGAACTCGCGGGCAAGTTGTACCCGAAGGGAATTCCGGTCGAGGACGAGTCCAAGCTGCTTGAGTTGATCAAGAAGCACAAGGTTGACGAGGTCATTTTCTCGTACTCGGATGTACCGTACCAGTACGTGATGGAGAAAGCAGCCTACGTGATGGCGGCCGGGGCGCGGTTTGCGGTTGAGGGCGCTGCCCCCACGCAGATCGAGTCGAGCAAGCCGGTGGTGTCGGTATGCGCTATTCGTACC
>CAZXRO010000302.1:0-3719 GCA_964642435.1 uncultured Ignavibacteriales bacterium | reverse complement strand
CAGCTCCTCCTGGATCTGCAGGCGCCGTGCAAATACATCCACGATCCGCGCCAGCTTCGACAACCCCAGCACTTTCCCGTCAGGAATATAAGCAATATGCGCCTTGCCGATAAACGGCAGCAGATGATGCTCGCACAACGAGTACAACTCAATGTTGCGCACGACCACCATTTCGCTGGCGTCAGAGCTGAACACAGCCCCGTTGATGACTTCCTTGATATCCTGGTCATAGCCCTGGCACAAAAAGCGCATCGCCTTGGCTGCCCGGGCCGGTGTCTTCACCAGTCCCTCGCGCGAGGGATCCTCGCCCAGTTGCACAATCATATCACGATAGAGCTGTTCGATCGGATCGCTCTTGGCCAGTACCTGTTCGGCCGCCTGCAGCGTCTGCTCATCGTCCGTAAGCCCGTGTCTTGTCAATTCTATCGATCCCATTTTGTCCTCTTCAGTCATCCGATATTAAGAGTTGTCTATCTTTTGCTGTCTTATATGTCAGTCTGTCTAACTATCGTCTATAACTACGGCGCTGGCATATCGGTTCCCAAGGGCCCCGTTATTTTCACTGCCTTTGGAGATTGTTTGCCGATGCCCTACGGATTGTACCAAAAAACGACCATTGCCAGAGCGGTTACCGCTCGTACCGACCACAGGATCACTCGCAGGAAGTTGCCGTAAACCAGGCGTTTTGTCACTATTTCCACAGGCCCATCAAGGAGTTGGCGATGTAGTGGCGCCTGGACCAGGAAGGTCAACAGCCACAAGATGGCCACGATGGCGGCATTGATACCCGCCAACCTGAGCGGTATTGTCTCCGGGGTCCAGATGAGGATGATGGCCGATGTGAACAGCTCCACCAGCATGATCGGAATCACGACATAGGCCGTTCGCTGCTGGTGATGCTGCATGGTCAGCCGGTAGCCCTCTGCGCTGTAGGCGCGAAACAGCGGGTAGTGAACCAATTGCACAAACCAGACAATCCCGGCCATCATCAGGCCGCTGGCAACATTCACAAGAATTATGTACGGCATCCATTCCTGCAGCAGAGTCGGCATGGTATCCTTTCTATTGCCCGACAGGCTTGTGGCTGGTCGAACAATTCCTCGCGTCTCCTGTTATGTTGATAACAGACCGAGATACCCGATAGTTCGCTGTGGCACCGGAAGCAATTCAACGGTAGCGTATGAAGGTGGCGAGTAGTCGTGTCTGTGTCTGCTTGCGTCTACGTCTTGAAACTGATTATCTTGTGTCACGATCGCAGGTATCGCGAGAGCTGTCGGGACCACACAGGTTAGTGCTCACGTGAATCAGGAAAAAGGATGTGATGTATGGACCTTAGTTTTATTGGCGAATTTTTCCGAAACATCGATTATGAGGCGATCCTCGGCGTGGCCCTGCGTCTGGCGCTTATTGTCATTGTCGCACTGATTGTCCTGAGGATTGCCAACGTGTCAATCAACCGGCTTTTCCGCACCCTGATGGAACGCGGGAAGGTCGATGGTGAGATGAAAAAGCGGGCCGACACCCTCAGTTCACTGGTCAACTATGTTATCCTGATTGCGGTCATGGGGGTCGTGGTCATGATGGTGCTCGGGCAGTTCGGCGTCAATATCGGTCCGGTACTTGCCGCTGCCGGTATTGTCGGTGTCGCCGTCGGTTTTGGTGCACAGCACCTTGTCTCCGATATCATCAGCGGTTTTTTTATCCTCATTGAGGATCAGATTCGCATCGGCGATGTTGTCCAGGTTGGCGGGCAGGGCGGAATTGTCGAACGCGTTACCCTCCGCAACACGGTGCTTCGAGATCTCGCCGGCAACGTTCACTACGTTCGCAACGGGCAGATTGGTACTGTGACCAATATGACCAAGGAGTACTCCTATTATCTGTTCAGTATCGGTGTGGCGTATCGCGAAAACACCGATGAAGTGGTCAAAGTGATGAAGGAAGTCGATGAGGACCTGCGCAAAGATGAGAACTTCACCCCCAACATCATGGCGCCCATCGAGATTCTCGGTGTCGATGAGTTTGCTGATTCGGCGGTGATGATCAAGGCGCGGATCAAGACCAAGCCGATGCAGCAGTGGAGTGTGGGACGGGAGTTTAACCGGCGCATGAAGTTCGCCTTCGATCAGAAGGGTATCGAGATTCCGTTCCCGCATGTCACCTTGTACATGGGCCAGGACAAGGATGGGTCCGCGCCGCCGCTGCATCTTGCCGGGAATGGCAATGGCGAGGGCAACGGCGAGGGCAACGGCGAGGGCAAGAACGGTCAAGAGGTAACCGCCAGGGAATAGGAGTCTGTCTTCAAGCTGAGAACGGTCTGGGATACTATCAAGTACTATGTCGGCGGGGTCTACAACCGCGCCGACGGGCACCATATCTTCCTTGTCTCCGGCGGCCTGGCCTTCTCGCTGCTGATCTGCATGGTGCCGCTGGTGCTGATTATCTTCGCGGTTGTGGGTATGCTGCTCACTCGGGAGTCGATCACCGACGACATTGTCGGGCTCATTGAAAGAGCAATTCCATACCCGGAGATCGCCGACTTTCTCACGGACATAGTCCTCGAACGCATCCGTGAGTTCACCATGTACAAGCGGCTTGCAGGTATCCTCGGTTTCTTCGGCCTGTTGTTTGCCTCGTCCGGCCTGTTCGGTGCCATGCGCACCATTCTCAACCAGGTATACAAGATCGATTCCGAGGAGTCTATCTTCGTCTCCAAGCTGCGTGACTTTGGCCTCGTGGTGATGGTGCTGGCCTACTTCCTGCTCTCCACAACCGTGTTCCCGTTGTTGAGTGTGGTTACGCGCTTGACCGAGAAGATCGCCGTGCTGGCCCCGTTTGATCCCGGGCTGATAATCAGTATGGCCCTGTGGGTCGGCCAGTTCATCCTGATCGCGGCTGCTTTCCTTTTCATCTTCTACATGGTACCGACAAAGCGTCCCCCGAAGCGCGCCGCTTTTGCAAGCGCCATCGCAACAGCCATTCTCTGGGTGCTCGCCAAGGAGCTGTTCGGATTTTATCTGGCCAATGCCGCCAACCTTCAGCGAATCTACGGTGCCTATCTGGTGGGTATCGCGATCTTCTTCTGGATCTACTACAGCTCAATCGTCCTGGTGATCGGTGCCGAATTCGGACAATTGCTGCATGAACGTCATCACCTTGTCAAGCCGCCCGGTCGAGGCAAATTCCGGTTCTTCTCCTGGGACCTCGATGATTGACGGACGTGGCTCGTCGTTTTGACCAGCGCTATTGCTCTCCGTGTCGACGGCGCATCGACAGGGCTATCCTTCGACGCTCCAGATCAACATCGAGCACGTGGACGGTCACGCGCTGCTGCACCTTCACGATATCGTTTGGGTCGGCCACATACTTGTCGGCCAGTTCGCTGATGTGCACCAGCCCGTCCTGGTGGACGCCGATATCGACAAACGCCCCGAAAGCGGTCACGTTGGTCACGATCCCCGGCAACGTCATCCCCGGCTGAACGTCCTCGATGGCGTTGACTGCCTGGGAGAACGCGAACGGTTCAAATGATGCTCTCGGGTCGCGCCCCGGGCGGGCCAGCTCGCTCATGATATCCTGCAGCGTTGGCATGCCGATTCGCTCGGAGACGTAGCGCTTGATATCAATCCGCTGCCGAAGTTGTTCGTTCTCGACCAGCGTCTCGATATCGCATTGCAGGTCGCTCGCCATCTTCTGCACCACCGGGTAGCTTTCGGGGT
>CAZXRO010000301.1:2350-3725 GCA_964642435.1 uncultured Ignavibacteriales bacterium | reverse complement strand
ACACCACCGCCGTCGAAGTGCCGTCGCTGAAGGAAAAGGCGCTGGGCGGGCCGGATACCACCACCCGCCTGCAGACCGTCTGGCGGGTGCGGGCACTCAGGATCGGAAGCCCCGGCGGCAGCGAGCACTGCGAGACCGAGACCGGCGCCTGGACGGCCATGACCGGCCCGCCGACCGGCACGCTTGCCGCACGGGCGCAGCCGGTCGAGGAGGGGGGCACGCTCTGCACGTTGCCGGAATCCGCCGGCTACCAATCCGAAATGGAGTGAAACTGGCGCGCTTCCTTTATTGTTCTCAATGAAAACATCCCCTTACAGGTTCTGCAACTCTGCCGATAAGAGGGGAAAGAACGGGATCACGAATCAACAATGGAGGTCTTTCCGTGGCCAATGTGAATACCAAAAAGGGAGTTATTGGCATTCTCACCGGAGGCGGTGATGTACCCGGACTCAATCCGGCCATACGCGCCGTCACCATCAGAGCCATCCGCGAGGGATATCAAGTCGTTGGCATCCGACGCGGCTGGGCAGGCGCGGTTGACATCATCCGCGATAAAGAGGCTGACAACAGCAACAACTTCCAGATTCTCACCGAGGATATCGTCAACAAGGCTGGCCGCACCGGAGGCACCTTCCTGCACAGCTCACGAACCCACCCGGGACACGTTCGCAAAGAGAACGTGCCACCTCATTTACAGGATCAGTACAATGCCGAAATGAACGACCTCACCCCGGAAGTCATCAAGAACCTCGATTATCTGGGCATCGACTACATGATCCCCATCGGCGGCGATGACACCCTGAGCTACGGCGTACGGCTCTACCAGGAGGGTGTCAAGGTTGTTGCCATCCCCAAGACGATGGACAACGACGTTCCCGGAACCGATTACTGCATTGGCTTTTCCACCTGCGTGACGCGGACGATACAAATGACCAACAGCCTGCGAACATCAGCCGGATCACATGAACGGTTCCTCGTACTCGAGGTCTTCGGTCGCTATGCCGGCTATACCGCCATGCTGCCCACCATGGCCGGTGCCGCCAACCGATGCGTTATCCCCGAACACAAGTTCGATATCGAGCTACTCACCGAGCTGCTTACCCATGATCGTCGCGGCAATCCCAGTCGCTACTCTGTGGTGCTCGTCAGCGAGGGAGCCATGTTTGAAGGCGGCGAAATGGTCTTCCAGGACGACACCCGCGATGCCTATGGCCATGCCAAACTGGGCGGTATCGGCGACCTCGTCTCTGCGCGCCTGAAGGAGATCTCGCCCAAATTCAACAACGGGAAGCCCATCAATGCGATTAACCAGAAGTTAGGCTACCTGGTGCGCGGCGGCGATCCCGATGCTATCGATTCTATCGTGCCCATGGCC
>CAZXRO010000301.1:0-2340 GCA_964642435.1 uncultured Ignavibacteriales bacterium | reverse complement strand
ACCTGGCACTCGACCTCATACTCGACAAAATCCATGGCCGGCTGGTCGTACTCAAGAACGGCCGCTACGACAACGTGCCTGTCGATGTCGTCACCAGCACCAAGAAATTCGTCAATGTCGGCAAACATTACAATACCGATCGCCTCAGGCCGAACTACCGAAGCTTCGAAATGCAGCCCTTGTTCATCATGACCAGCGAGCAATGCTGATCCTGCTCAGACAGTGAAACACAGCGGCCGGGTTGAAACCAACCCGGCCTTTTTAATCGCGTGCGAGACTAACTCAGGTGCTGCTCACGCCTTTATTGTCTGTCCCCACCGCTGCTGTATCCTGCCTGCCAACGGAAGTCGGACGAATCGCGGTAGTGTCGTGTGTCGCTTGCGAAGGGTGAGGAATACGTGCTTGTGTTCAAGTACGTTGAACGCCGCAGTCAAATCCCAAAGCGGCGGAATCACCAGCGTTACCTCTTGACCAACTCGCCGCAACTCCTCGAAAAAACGCTCCGGATCGTCAACATGCTCGATCGTATGTGAACACAATACAGATCCGAACTGCCGTGTACCGAACGGCAGGGCATAAATGTCATTGATCTCCACGAATCTCGGCAAGTCCCCGTACCGCACAATGTCGGCATTGATCCCACCACCATCAGTGTAACCACAGCAGATGTTCAGATCCCAGGTCTGACTTCTTAGTATTCTGCCCTTTAGCCATCCGTATGACAATACGTTGGTCAGTTTCACGACCGCGAGCGCGATAATCACTGCGAGTATTGTATTCGAAAGCACCGCTGACTTCCCTTTCAGCCTCAATTGTGTTCAGAGAATTACTATCGACGCATGAACTCTTCAGCCACGGTTGTAACGACACGGTCATCCTTCCTCCTGTATTCGCGAATGGCATTCTGGTGCAACATGAGCATGCGTTCTGCGATATCGCTCCAGCGATGTGCCCCGGCAGATATGCGAGCCTGATGGCCCATCTCCTTACGCATCCGGCTGTCCAGAACAAGCCTGTCCACCGCCTGCTCAAACTCGCCGTCACTGTGCGCCACAAACCCGGTTCGGCCATGATCCACCAGTTCTTTGGGGCCCAATGTACCGGTGACCACCACCGGCAGACCTGAACTCATTGCCTCCAATACCACATTGCCGAGAGTATCTGTATGTGATGGAAAGACGAACAGATCAGAGTCAGCGTAAACCTGGGCCAGCGCCCGCCCGGTCAATCGCCCGGGAAAACGGCTGTTTGGTAATTCCCTTCGCATGGTCTCCAGATAAGGACCGTCACCCACCACTGTTAGCTCGACATCATCGCGATCCCTGAAGATGTCAATGAGGTGTGAAAGGTTCTTCTCCGGCGCAACCCGGCCAACGTAGAGCGCCCTGACACCATTGTCGCTTCGTGCGCGATGCTCAGGGTGAAAACGAACCGTGTCCACTCCTCTGGAAAGCACACGCACCGGAGGCTTCAATCGACGAGTCAACTGGTTGCGTACGCTCTTGGAGGGTGCCAGGATCAGGTTGGCCCTGTTGTAGAACCGGTCGATATACCGTGCCATCAACCGTCCCATCGCCTTGCCGGCCAGCGAACCGGCCATCTGTCCATACCGAATCCGTGCATAGTCCTCTAATGCGGTATGGTAGACCGCCACAAACGGGCAATCGCTACGTCGAGCGATGCTCAGCGCAAACCAGCCCGCCGGATCAGGCGTCGAACTTTGCACCAGATCATACGAGTTTCGGGCCAGTTGACGTCCCATCCGAGAGGCGCCTATAGCGGGATCGACCCACCTGGAAGGGTCAATCTTCACCGGTAGTCGTGGACGGTGCTGTATGACCCGCAAAGGACCATAATAGTCAATGCTGTCCCGGGGACCATAGGCCAGTACATCGACCTCAATCCCGCTTGTCTTCAAATGTAAAATGAGATTCTGGTAGGTAGTAACCACACCATCGGTTTCCCCCCAATTACCCAGATAACCCGCAACAAGCAACAGGCGCTTCATCGTCTGACTCCCTCTCAGCTACGCCATCTATCTTCTCGCTCAAGCTAAAGAACGACAATGATATTCAGCTTTCGTGAGTTGAAGGTTTCGATTCTGCGAGAATTGTTGAGATGCTGTCAGATACGCAGCCAGAAAATAAGTAGACCGGCCCGCAAAAAGGCGGATGCTGAATAGCTCAGCACCCGCCCTCACAATGACTTCTTGTCATCTTGGAATCAACTCCCCACCGGCTGCGGCTCCCGTTGTGCCTGCGGCTGTGAGGCTCCCATGCTCTCGACCGTCGCCTTGACGCTGTCGGGGTTGTGCGCCTTGGCAATTGCGTCTTCAGGCCG
>CAZXRO010000300.1:0-3729 GCA_964642435.1 uncultured Ignavibacteriales bacterium | reverse complement strand
TGGCCTTCTTGGGGGCAACCTTACCGGTGATCTTGTCAAATTTGCCCACCCCGTGGAACCGGAAGGGGTCATCCATGGCAGGCTCGTATCCCTTGCCCTTGACGGTGGCGACATGGAGCATGACCGGGCCGCTGAGGTTTTTCAAGTTTTGCAGGGTACGGACCATGGAGGGGATATCGTGGCCATCGATGGGTCCGAAATACTTGAACCCGAGTTCCTGAAAGAGCATGCCCGGCACGAGGAGGCTTTTGACCGATTGTTCGAGTCTGGAGATAGTCTTGCGGATTTTCTCCCGTCGTTTGAACTTGCCGGTCAGATCCCAGATTTCGTTGCGCAGCTTGGTGACCGTTTCGTGCGACATGATTTGGGTGAGGTACTTCGACATCGCACCGACATTGCGCGAGATGGACCAGGTGTTGTCGTTGAGGATGACCAGCATATTCTTGCGAAGCGATCCGGCGTTGTTCAGTGCTTCGAAAGCCAGTCCTCCGCTCATGGAGCCATCGCCGATAACGGCCACGACCTTGTAATCCTCATTGGCGTTGTCGCGGGCGGCGGCGAAACCGAGCGCAGCCGAGATGGACGTGGAAGCATGACCGGCACCAAAGGGGTCGTACTCGGATTCGCTGCGTTTGGCAAAACCGGCGAGGCCGCCATACTGGCGCAAGGTGCTCATACGATCGCGGCGACCGGTCAGCAATTTGTGAGGATACACCTGGTGGCTGACGTCCCAGATCAGCTTGTCCGTGGGAAGATCGAAGACATAGTGCAGGGCAACGGTCAATTCCACCGATCCGAGATTGGAGCCGAGATGGCCACCAGTCTTGGACACCATGGAGATGACTTCCTGACGGACCTGGTCGGCCAGTGACTGAAGTTGCTCAACGGGGAGTCTTTTCAGATCGGCCGGAGTTTTTATACTGTCGAGTAAGCTCATATACAATACTGTTACGCTACCATTCAGCGTCGTCTTTGACCAATGTACAGGGCGATGCTCTTGAGCAGGTTGTCATCATCGGGGGCGAACACGCTGACGGCTTCCTTAATGAGTGCATCGGCATCGCGTCGTGCCTGTTCAAGTCCGACGGCTGCCGGATAGGTAGCTTTCTGTTTGGCAGTGTCAGCACCGACTTTCTTGCCCAGTGTTTCCTGGTCGCCTTCTATGTCAAGGATATCATCGATAATCTGAAATGCCAGGCCGACCTTTTCTCCGTAGTTGGAGAGCCTCAGCAGGGTTTCTTTGTCGGCTCCGGCGAGGATTGCTCCGAGTCTGACAGCGCAACGTATGAGGGCACCGGTCTTACGGCGATGGATGTTGATGACATCCTCGCGTGTGACGGGCTTGCCCTCGGCCTGTATGTCGGCCATCTGGCCACCCAACATGCCCATGGTACCGATAGCCTGGGCCAGTTCGACAACGGCGAGGGTCGAGCCGGTGCGAGCGATCAGTTCGAAGGCGATATCGTGCAGGGCATCGCCGGCGAGGACCGCCGTGGCCTCATCGAATTTCTTGTGGCAGGTGGGCTGACCCCGGCGCAGGTCGTCATCGTCCATGCACGGCAGATCGTCGTGAATCAGCGAATAGGTATGGAGCATCTCCAGGGCCGTCATGGCGTAATGGATGGCCTGGGCGTCCTCGTTGTCCTCTCCCCCACAGTATTCGTACGCTGCGAGGGCCAGAACGGGTCGCAGGCGTTTGCCACCGGCGAGAGCCGAGTAGCGCATGGCCTGGTGCAACGAGGATGGGTCGGTGTCTGACGGGGGCAGGTAGCGATCGATCAGACTGTTGACCAATTGGCGCTTTTCATCCAGATAGCTCTTCAGATCGGTGGCAGTGCTGGTCAATCTTCGTCCTCCGGCAGGTCTGTCTCGAAGTCCTCTTCGACTGTCACTCCGGCCTTTTCGGCGATGATTTTGATTTTCTTCTCGGCCTCGGACAGTTTCTGGTTGCAGAACTTCGCGATTTCCAGGCCCTCGGTATACAGATCAATAGACTGCTCAAGTGCGGCTTCCTCGGATTCCATCAGCTCAGTGATTTCTTCCAGCCGAGCCAGAGCGCTTTCAAAGTCTTTATACTTCTTTGTTGCCGACATGACGTTATTTCTTTGTGTCGGGTTTGATCTCTTCTACATAGGAGATAATCGATCCATCACCGAGGAACGTCTCAATTCGGTCTGTAGGATACACATCAGCCACTGTTTTCAAAAGGGTTTTTTTCGGCAGCTTGCGGGTCATGGAGTATCCGCGTCTGAAGGCGGCAAGTGGCGAAACGGCATCGAGTTTCGAAAGCGCCAGGGCCAGGCGATGCCGGCTGTCGCGCAGAGCGGATTCGCCACGCACATGCAGGAGTGCCTGCAGACCGGCGAGTTGTTTTTGGTACTGGGTCACCAGGGAGAGCGGCCGGGCGAATACGGGCCGATGCGTGAGCCAGTCCAGTGTCTGCCGGGCGGTGCGGACGCGGTCGGTCAGCAAGTATGTCTGGCGTTCGGTGTGATAGGCCAGAGTTTCGGCGAACTCTTTGCGGGACCAGACGGTCAGTTCGGCCGCGGCGGATGGTGTCGGGGCGCGAAGGTCCGCGGCCAAGTCACAGAGGCTGGTGTCGATCTCATGGCCGATGGCTGAGACAATCGGCAAACGCGAGGCCACCACGGCCCGGACGGCAGTTTCGGTGTTGAAGGCCCAGAGATCCTCCATCGATCCGCCGCCTCGGGTGACGACAATCAGGTCGATATCATCGCGGCTGTTGAAGTACTCAATACCGGTCTTGACGGTCAGCTCGGCGCCATCGCCCTGTACCTGGGCGGGATAGATGATGAGCTGGACGGTTGGATTGCGACGGCGTGCGATCTGGATGAAGTCCCGCACAGCAGCGCCAGTAGGTGATGTCAGCAAGCCGATAGTCTGGCCGAACTTCGGCACGGGTTTCTTGCGGGCGAGATCGAACAGCCCCTCGCCGGAGAGCTTCTCGTGCAACTGGCGGAAAGCCAATTCGAGCGCGCCGATCCCCTCCGGGATGAGCTTCTTGCACATGATTTGGTAAACACCGGTCTTGGGATAGACGCTGATATCGCCATAGGCAATTACTTTCTGGCCGGGTTTAGGCTCGAACTTGAGTCCGCCGGCGGCAGAGCGCCACATGACAGCCTTGAGGACGGCATTGTCATCCTTGAGCGAGAAGTAGCGGTGTCCCGAGGAGTGGTGGGTGTAGTTGGAGATCTCTCCCTCGACCCAGAGGTTGAAGAAGCTCTCCTCGAGGGCGGTTTTGATCATCCGCGTGATGGCGGAAATCGTGTATGCCTTTGGTTGTTCGTCCATGGGCTGAGTATATGGGTGCTGGGCGGGAAATGGCAATCATAAACGGGCGGGGCGGGGTTAATCAATCAGTAGCTTGAGCTTGAGCTTGAGCTACAGCTCCACTACCGGCCTGCCGTCGATGATCGATTCGCGGCGTCCGGTCATGTACCATTGGCACCACTCATCGTCCTGTACCGAGGGATCTTTGCTGATTGCGACATAGAGGATGATCTCGCGGAGTTTGAAGAACCAGTGGCGTTGTTGAAGCCAGGTGCTATCCAAGTCGTTTTCCATGCGGTATCCGGCCCAGAGCTTCTCCCAGAAATCACGAATGATAGAGGCGCGGTCGGGATCATCGATGAGATTCCGGCTCATGTGCTTGTAGAAGACCGGCATGCACAGGTCGTTCATGAACCAGTGGTATTGGCAGTCATC
>CAZXRO010000299.1:0-3747 GCA_964642435.1 uncultured Ignavibacteriales bacterium | reverse complement strand
GGTATGCGCTATTCGTACCGGCTGTGGCAAGTCGCAGACGACACGTGCGGTCGCGGCGGCCTTGCAGGCGATGGGCAAGAAGGTGGTGGCGATCCGTCACCCCATGCCGTACGGCGACCTGGCCAAGCAGGCCTGTCAGCGATTCGCCGATCTGTCCGATCTGGACAAACACAAATGCACTATCGAGGAGCGCGAGGAGTACGAGCCGCATATCAACCGCGGTGTGGTCGTCTACGCCGGTGTGGACTACGAGCAGATCATTCGCGAGGCCGAGAAAGAGGCCGATGTGATCCTGTGGGACGGCGGCAATAATGATATGTCGTTCTACAAGACCGATCTGCAGATCACGGTTGTTGATCCGCATCGTCCCGGCCACGAGCTGGAGTACTACCCGGGCCAGGTCAACCTGTTGAAGGCTGATGTGATCGTCATCAACAAGATCGACTCGGCCGATCCTGAGGGCGTGATTGAGGTCCGTCGCAATATCCAGGCCTACAACCCGGATGCGATCGTGATCGATGCCGCCTCACCGCTGGAAGTCGACAAGCCGGAGCTGATTCGCGGCAAGAAGGTGCTGGTCGTGGAAGATGGTCCGACCCTCACACACGGCGAGATGACTTATGGCGCCGGTGTCGTGGCGGCCGAGAAGTACGGTGCTATCGAACTCGTTGATCCCCGTCCGTTCACCGTGAAGTCCATCACCAAGACCTTCGAGAAGTATCCCGAGATCGGTATGTTGTTGCCGGCGATGGGGTACGGAGATCAGCAGGTCAAGGATCTGGAGACCACGATTAACAAGGTCAAGTGTGACTCTGTTGTTGTCGCGACGCCGATCGATTTGACCCGCATTCTGAAGATCAAGCACCCGAATACTCGGGTGTACTACAACCTGCAGGAGATCGGGACGCCGACGGTGAAGTCGGTGCTCGAGGACTTCCTGAAGGGAACGAAGCCGGGCAAGAAAGCCGCGGCGAAGAAGTAAGGTTGAACTACCGGGCGGAAAGGAGCGATTCTTTCCGCCCTTTTTCAATAGAAGGCTGACATCATGGCTTCGTCAAAAACGGCTGTTGTGGCGCTCGGTGGCAACGCAATCACGGTGCCCGGCATGGAAGATACCATTGCCAATCAGTTTGCCAACACGCGCCGTTCGCTTGATGGGATCCTTGAGCTAGTTCGCGACGGGTACAACCTGGTCGTGACTCACGGCAATGGTCCACAGGTTGGCAATGCGATGCTGCGGAACGAGATGGCGCGCGGAACGGCGCCGGACCTGCCATTGGGAGTACTGGTTGCCGATACCCAGGGGGGGATGGGGTATATGATCGAGCAGTCGTTGCAGAATCGGCTCAAGCGCGAGGGAATCAATCGCCGGGTTGTAACGATAGTCACGCAGATGATGGTGCACGAGAACGATCCGGCAATCCACAACCCAACCAAGTTTATCGGACAGTTCTACACCGAGAAGCAGGCCCGAACCCACGAGCAGAACCTGGGTTGGCAGATGAAACAGGATGCCAACCGTGGCTGGCGCCGGGTGGTGCCATCGCCCAGACCGCTCAGTTCGGTAGAGGGCCCGACGATTCGTCAGTTGGCTGAGCAGGGGAATATCGTCATTGCCGGCGGCGGTGGCGGGATACCTGTCTATATCGACGCGCTGGGGAATCTCGAGGGATTGGATGCGGTGATTGACAAGGACTGGGCCTCGGCGGTAATCGCCGGCGAGATCGGGGCGCACGTGTTGTGCATATTGACGTCGGTCGATCAGGTATCGCTGGATTTTGGAACGGACAAGCAGCGAGATCTGGAGACCGTGACGCTTTCAGAGATGAAAAGATACCGAGACGAGGGCCATTTCCCGCCCGGTTCGATGGGCCCCAAGATTGATGCCGCCATTGCGTTCATGGAAAACGGCGGCGAAGTAGTCACCATTACCTCGTTCAACCTGGCCGGGGCGGCCCTTCGCGGTGAAGCCGGGACACGAATCGTTAGCGAGTAGGGATGTGTAGATTGTCTGGCGAAGTAGTTGACGACATTCTCGAAGCCGGACGCATATACGAGGTCGGCGGTGCTGTGCGAGACCAGTTGTTGTACGGCAGTTTGCAGGAATACGACCTGGACTACCTGGTCACAGGGGTCCCATACGATCGCCTGAGTGCCATTCTCAGGCGTCACGGGCGGGTTGACCTGGTCGGTCGCTCGTTTGGTGTCATTAAGTTCACACAGATGGTCAAGGGGCGGCCTCTCACTTTTGATATTACCTTACCGCGGACAGAGCACTCAACCGGCACGGGACATCGCGATTTTGAAGTGCGATACGACCCGAACCTGCCCGTAGAGGCCGACCTCGTTCGCAGAGACTTCACAATCAACGCCATGGCCCTGGCGCTTGACACACAGGAGCTGGTTGATCCTCTTGAAGGGCGGGGAGATCTGGAACTGCGGCAGCTTCGCATCGTCTATCCCGATTCATTCAAAGATGATCCTCTGCGGATGCTTCGTGCGGTACAGTTCGCG
Source organism: uncultured Ignavibacteriales bacterium (assembly GCA_964642435.1). Lineage (GTDB taxonomy): Bacteria > Zixibacteria > MSB-5A5 > GN15 > FEB-12 > WJKG01. The sequence continues at coordinate 1,233 of CAZXRO010000299.1, read as the reverse complement.
GCGCGTCTTGAGTTCTCGGTTGAGTTGGGGACGTTCCAGTTGATGCGCCAGCATGCGGAGTTGATCACCACAGTTTCCCCGGAGCGGATAGCAGAGGAACTCAACAAGCTGCTGTTGCGGGCGGATAATCCCTCGATTGGCTTTCGCCTGATGCAGGCCTCCGGTCTGATGGCGCACGTGTTGCCGGAACTGGAAGCGTGTGTGGGAGTGGATCAGCCCGGCGGGTATCATCGCTACGATGTATTCGAGCACATCATCCGGACGGTGGACGTGTGTCCGCGTCGTCTGCATGTGAGGCTGGCGGCGCTCTTCCACGACATCAACAAGCCCCAGGCCAAGCGGATTGTCGAAAAGGGAGCGACCTTTTACGGTCATGAGCACCACGGGTCGAAGACGGCACGCAAAGTCATGAATCGGCTGCGTTACAGCAAGGACTTGATTTCGAAGGTGGAAATGCTGGTCGATCGGCATATGTTCACGACCGATGTGACGCCGAAGGGGATGAGACGGCTGGTACGTCGGGTGGGAGTTGACCTGATATTTGACCTGCTGGATCTGCGCCGAGCGGACGTCGTCGCCCAGGGCATGGGCGGTACAACAGAAGATGTGGACCAGTTTGAGGCGGACATTCGGGCAGAGATTGATCGGAAGTCGCCGTTTGGGATCAAGGATCTGCAGATTGACGGCGCGCGCGTTATGGAGGTTCTGGATATTAACGAGGGGCGCTTGGTCGGCGAGGTGCTGAATTTTCTGTTGGAGGCCGTTTTGGACGAACCAGAGAGGAACACTCCGGAACAGCTTGAAGAATTGGCAAGAAAGTATTACAAAGAGAAGAATATAGACGTCTAAGCAAGGGACAAGGAAGACGAATTATGAAGATCCATGAGTATCAGGCAAAAGAGCTGTTTGCCCGGCATGGCGTACCGGTACCTCCCGGTGAGATCGCGACCGAGCCGGTGCAGGCATTCGAGCTTGCCGAGAAGTACAATTGTCCGGTGATGGTCAAGTCTCAGGTGTTGGTTGGCGGGCGCGGCAAGGCCGGCGGCGTGAAGTATGCCGAGAACCCCGAGTCGGCCAAGGTCCTCGCCACGCAGATCCTGGGAATGGACATCAAGGGCGAGAAGGTGAACAAGGTGCTGGTGACTCCGGCCGAGGATATCATCTCCGAGTCCTACGTGGGGATCATTCTCGACCGCGCCACGAAGTCACCGGTGATTATGGTATCATCGGCGG
>CAZXRO010000298.1:0-3756 GCA_964642435.1 uncultured Ignavibacteriales bacterium | reverse complement strand
CCCGCGGGTCTCGATAGATATACCCCGAGTACTCGGCGAGCGTTATCGGTCCGGGCGGATTCACCAGCACCGCCGTATCGACCGAATCGAGGGCCGCCCTGGTAACCTCAGTCTCGGAAGCCGTATCGGCAGCCATATCGTCACTGCCTGTCGTTGCCGTATCATCCGTCAGCGTATCCGGCTCGGGCTGAGGTGGAGGCAGGTAGCCATCCGGGTCACCCTCTATCATCATTCGGTTGATATGCGCGTTTATCTCCACAGCGTGAACTTCGGCTGCTCCCTCTATGAGAGCCTGGAGAACATCGGTGCCCCCTCCCGCACCAAGAGAGAGAAACACGCATGAGTCAAACTGGTCGATCAGGTATGAAGCATCGATACCCCACTCTGCGGAATCGGGATCAATGGCCGTAAAGTCACCGTCGAACGGATACACTGGCGAATTGGCGACGTTGTCAATACTCAGTCCGCGGTAGCGTCCTCCGTAATCGTACACCTTGATTTTGGACATGGCATCCCAGTGCTTGTAGATTACGGGAGCGTGCTCGGTTCGCTCAAGTTCCAGTAGTGTTCCCGCGGTCGGACTGAGCGCTATGGCTGCCGCGACAGTCGCCAGGGGAACGATTCTGATCCAGCCCTTTGTCACCATGACTGCGGCAAGCAGTATCGGCAACGCGATCAGAAACGCCGCAGCCGGGGTCCCGAAAATGTTCATTGCCCAGATGGCCGCTATCACTCCTATTCCGGCACCGAGCAGATCCGCCATATACAGGCGTGGCATGTCTTCGTGGTTGTGCTTAAACAGCATAGCCAGCCCGATTCCCGCGAACACATAGGTCGACATCAGAATCAGCACCACCAGAACAATCTTACCGGTAGTCCATAGATCCGAGAACACGACTGAGAAATCCGGCGCCAGCGCAAACACCAGTACCGGACCTGCCAGTGCCGCAATTCCGGCCAGTGTCAGACTGATGCCCAACATGCCGGGACGGTCAATCGAGCGAAATAACCGTAGCGACAATGCTCCCAGACCCAAACCCAGCACCGCCAGCGACAGAACCAGAAAAGCGAACGTATAAAAGAACTCGGCCGAGAAAATGCGCGTCCAGCTAAGTTCAAGTGGTATGAGTGTCAGGGATATCAGGGCAATGACCAGGTAGGTGCGGCTTCTCATAAGGTACCTCAGGTGGGTGTTTGTCAGACCAGTCTCGGCGGTCGATATTCTAATACGTGGACACCTCGCACTTTGTTCTCAAACTTTTTGCACGGTTTTCCGAACTGCGTTCATTCGGTGTGGTTCTCTTAAGTGAAACCGAACGTGTCCGACACCAGAAGTAACGAGAGGGTGAGCAGACTTGGTGCTGCAAACAGATAGAGCCGATTACCAGCCATGCAATCATGAGCGCCTATGACGGATCTTGAACAGATAAACTGCCTGACTATCGACATTGACCGCGTCCAGGCCGACTTAGAGGAACTGTCGCAGATCGGGCGCGCTGAGGACCGTAGCATCTATCGTATGGCCTTCACCCAGGCTGACATGGAGGCCCGAAAGTGGCTCATGCAGCGACTGGAGCAGGCCAGGCTCCACGCCCACATGGACGGGGCCGCAAATGTCTTCGGACGGCTTCAACAGAACGACCACAGACCCTCGGTACTCATCGGCTCCCACCTCGATACCGTTCCGGCCGGTGGCCCGCTCGATGGCGCGCTGGGGGTCGTGCTCGGGTTGGAATGCCTGCGGAGAATCAGCGAAGAAGGACTCGCCGACCAGATTCAACCGGTTGAGCTGGTTGCCTTTTCCGACGAAGAGGGGCGATTCGGAGGCGGGTTCCTGGGTTCGCGTGCCCTCACCGGCGATTTGAACCCGGCGATTATCCATGAAGCCATGGACCTCCACGGTGTCCTGCTGACCGACGCCATGACCAATGCCGGCCTGGATCCAATGGCGGCGCTCAACGCTCGACGCGCCCCGGGGAGCTACCGCGCTTATCTTGAGTTGCATATTGAGCAAGGTCCGGTGCTTGATTCCGAGAGCATTCCTGTGGGTCTGGTGGAAGCCATCACCGGGCTGTTCCGCTGGCAAATCCGTCTTATGGGCCAGGCTGACCACGCCGGCACGACACCGATGCCTATGCGACGCGACGCACTCGCCGGCCTGGCCGAATTCACCGGCGAGATCCCCCGCATTCTCGAGGAGAATGGATCCGAGACAAGTGTAGCCACAATCGGCAATGTCCAGCTCTTCCCCGGCAACGTGAACACGGTCCCCGGGCAGGCGGAATTCTCGCTCGATGTCCGCGACACTGACCGCCAGACTCTGAATCTACTCGCTGATACCATGCGCCGCGCCCTCTCCGCCATTGGGCGTCGTCGTGGTCTGATGTTCGAGTTCGACATACTCAGCGATGTCGACCCGGTTCCTTGCGACGCTGGCATCATCAGCACCATTGCTGAAACACTCAAGGCCTCGAGGGTGCCGTATCGGCGGATGATTAGCGGTGCCGGCCACGATGCCCAAAAGATGGCCGCTGTTGCCCCCGCGGGGATGATCTTCGTGCCGAGCAAGGACGGGCGAAGCCACTCCGTTGCCGAATGGACCCACATGGAGGATATCAACACCGGGGGGAACATACTCCTTCGCTCGGCCCTGAGGCTGGCCCTCGATGAAGCAACCTGAGAAACCCACGAATTGAGGTCGTATGGAACGTAAGAAGCCCGATGAGTCTCTGCTCAACGCCGACTATATCAATGTCGATCCCCTCAAGCCGAAATACCGCGAGAAGATAATTGAGTCCCCGGAGCGGCGAGAGGCGATCCAACAGAAGAACATCGCCCTGCTGTGTGTCGATCTGCAATACCTCGATGCTGCCCGCGGCCATGGTGTGTTCGCCAATCATCTCAATGGTGTTCCTGATGAGGCCCACGAGTACTACTTCCACTCACTTGAGACAATTGTTCTGCCACACGTGCGCAAGCTCCAGGACTGCTTCCGCTCCCACAGCCTTGAGATAATCCACATTCGTATTCAGTCCCTGACGGCCGATGGCCGGGATCGAAGCGCCGGCCACCGGCGACTCGGCCTGCATGCTGCTCCCGGGTCCAAAGAGGCGGAGTTCCTCGAACAGGTAGCTCCGGTGGGCGATGAGATCATTATCAACAAGACCTCCAGCGGAGTGTTTGCCTCGACAAATATCTACTACGTGCTTAAGAACCTCAATATCGACTCGCTCTTCGTCACCGGCGTCTACACCGACGAATGCGTCTCTACCACCATTCGAGATGCCTCCGACTACGGCTTCCTGGTTTCACTTGTGTCCGATGCCTGTACAACCGTGACCAAGGAACGCCACGAGTTCACACTGGCTACGCTCAAGGACAGGTATACACGAATCATTTCCACCGCGGAGGCTGTTGCCGAGATCGACCGAATTGTGACCTCGGCAAGCGAGCTATAGCCCCCATCAACTACACCCCATCGCTCCGCCGACCTGGCAACACGACGATCGTCGCGTTTCATACCAAGGCCGAGATTATGGCACATTTTGCTTGATCCCTTTGTGATTATGGTCGATTTTGCCCACAAAACGCGTACGCAGGGTACGTAAACCGATCAGCAGCCTCTTACCGCAACACAGAAGGTGTAAGTCCCTATGGTTTCACCCGACCAATCTGCCAGAAGGCGTCGCCGATATTGGGCTATCGGTCTGATGCTCATGCTATTCATCACCGGGGGGTACTGCCAGGCAGGCGCTC
>CAZXRO010000297.1:0-3765 GCA_964642435.1 uncultured Ignavibacteriales bacterium | reverse complement strand
GGCGGAGAGATCTATTTCGATGACAAACTGATTCGCAAGGACGGCGTCTTCACCAATTCCAACCTGGAGAAGCAATTCTCGAAGGACAACCTGAAGGCTGAGGGCCTCGAATAGACAACGAGTGTTTCGACGACTCATCCCCCCTTTCAAGAGGAGAGATCATGGAGAATATCATAGAATTCGCGATGAAGATGGAAATGGACGGCAAGCGTTTCTATGAGCAGGGCGCCGAGAAGACCGATGACGAGCGTATGAAGAAGATCCTTCATACGCTGGCCGAAGAAGAGCAGCGTCATTTCGATGTTTTCCGGGGCCTCAAGGACAAGAAGGACCTCGCTGAGGCATCGCGGGCACTTGGCCCCAAACCGACAACTTCATCTGCTGTGAAGAACGTCTTTCAGGAGCTGGTCGAAAACGGCATGCAGACGCTGCCCGGCGATGAGCTGAAGGATATGTGGAGCGAAGCGATCCGTATCGAGGAGGACTCCGAGAAGCTGTATCGCGAGCAGGCCGAGCGCGAGGCCGATGAGAGCCGCAAAGCGCTGCTCAACCGGATTGCCGATGAGGAGAAGAGCCATATCTACCTGATCGACAATATGATACATTACCTGGCCGACCCCCAGGGATTCGCCCGGTCACAGCAATTCGCGAATTTCAAGAGTTGGGAAGGCCGATAGCTCCCGGTCCAGATCGAATATCAAGTGGCCGGAACTGCCCTGCGCCGTTTCGGCCACTCTGATATAACTACCCCCGTCAACGTGATCGTTCCCCCAAGGATGAACGACCACCCCAGTGGCTCCCCCAGCCAGAAGTAGGCTACCGCGGTCGCGATAATCGGCTGCACGTTGTGCCAAACAGCTATCCGCGAGGCTGCCATGTACTTCAGCACCCAGTACCAGAGGATGTAGACTACGCCCGACAGCCCCCATGACACGTACAGCACCGACAACCAACCGCCAATCCCAACTCCGGTATAGTCAAACTCAATGGCTCGCCAGAGCCCAAAGGGAACGTAGACCAACGACCCCGAGGCCAGCGCATAAGCCGTCACACGGATCGCACCATACTTCTGAACCAGCGGCTTTCCCCACACCGTGTAGTACGCCCAGGCTATGACAGCCACCAGAATCAACAGATCGCCCCAGAGATAATCCATACTCATGACCACTGCGCCGCCGCTCATAATGGTGATCACGCCGATCACTGCAAACCCAACCCCCACCGCGCGACGTGGCACGATCTCCTCTTTCAGATGGATGATGGCAAGGATGAACACCCAGATCGGCGCCGTCGAGAAGATAACCCCACCATGATTCGCCCCGGTCAGCGATTGGCCAATGAGAAACGTAAGCTGATTAAATGGAATAATAAGCAGCCCGAGTCCGACGATCTTCCATCGATCGCGACCCACTATCCGCAACCGGTGATCCTGGAAGTGAGTGATGGCCAGCAAGGCAATGCTGGACAGAATGAAGCGGTAGAAGGCGAACGTGAACGGTTCGATCTGCGCCAGACCGAACTTCGAGATCGGAAACGTCATCGCCCCAAACAGTTGTTGCGTGATGAGTGCCGCAAACAGCGCCACCGTGGCCGGACGATTACCCGCAGCCGCATTCTCTCCGCTGGTAGCGTCGGCGGTAACGATACCGTTGGTATATGGCTCTTTGCGCCGCTGGTCGCTCATGCACATCTTCCTGCCGGCGCCACCTCTGTTGTCCATGACTGTCCGTTCATTAGACAACTGAAACACGGCGCAGCGCATAGCGGTTCCATGCGCGATCAGTCACCATGGAACCGCGTCTCGATAGTAATGACCGGCGATCGCCGGTTCCGCCTGCTGCCGCTACAGGAGAGTCTTAGCCAAGCCACCATCTACTCTGAGCGAGGTACCAGTGATGTAACCGGCCTGCTCACTCGCCAGAAACGCTATCGCCGCCGCGACTTCTTCCGGCCTGCCCAAACGTCCGGCGGGAACATTCTCCGCAAACGACGACATCACCGCCTCCGGCTCCATTCCACTTTGTTCCGCCCGCGACTTAGCCAGATCCTGCAACCGCTCCGTAGCCGTGTATCCCGGACAAACACAATTTGCCGTGATACCGGACTTGCTGTGCGTGTTCGATACCGTTTTGCAGAAGGCCGTAACCGCGCTGCGATAGGCATTGGACAGCACGAGATCGTCCAGCGGCTGAGGCACGCTCACCGAGGTGATGTAGATCAACCGACCCCACCCCCGGGAAGCCATCCCCTCGACTACCGCCTTGGTCAGCCGTACCGCGGAATACAAGAGCAGCTCGGCGGCATCCTTCCACTGTTGGTGCGAGAAGTGCAAGAATCGTCCCGACGGCGGACCACCCGTGTTGCTCACCAGGATGTCGATAAATCCGCCCGGTGTGTCCTTGCGCACCGCCTGTGTGACAGTCGCCATACCCTTGTCGGTTGACAGATCAGCGACCAGACACTCAGGCCGTTTCCCTGTAACCTTCTCGATCCTATCCGCAGCAATCTCGAGTCGTTTCTTGTCACGCGAATTGATTGTCATTTCGGCGCCCTCAGATGCCAGGGCCATTGCCGTAGCAAACCCCAGTCCGGCAGAGGCGCCGCACACCAGCGCCTTCTTTCCTTGCAGTCCAAGGTCCATTACTTACCTACCTCGGCCAGCTCGTCCGGCAATACTGCCGCCGTCCGACAGCCATTCTCGAAGTCTTTGACTCTGAAACGCTCATTGGGTGAGTGAATGTTGTCATCGACCTGGGCAAACCCGATCAACAACGTATCCACCCCCAGCATTGTCTTGAAGTCCGCCACTACGGGAATCGAACCACCCTCTTTCATAAACACCGGGTCCTTGCCGAATCCCTTCTTGATCGCCCGACCAGACGCCTCCAGCCAGGGACCATCAACCGGCACCACCACGCCGCGCGCACCACCGTGCTTGACGACCTTCACCTTAACCGACTTGGGGGCCAGCTTGAGAATGTGCTTCTCCAGCTTGCGGCAGATATCATCCGGATTCTGGTTCGGCACCAGGCGGCACGTGATCTTACACGAGGCCTTCGCCGGAATAATTGTCTTGCCACCCTCCCCCTGATAGCCTCCCATGATTCCGTTAATATCAAGCGTCGGACGAGACCATTGGCGCTCATAAGTCGTATACCCCTTCTCGCCTTGCACTTCCCTGATCTTCAGTCCCTTCTTGTACGCCGCCTCGCTGAACGGCAGGCGCTTGAACTGCTGACGCTCCCACTTGGTCAATGGCTTGACATCCTTGTAGAAACCGGGTACCGCTATCTTGTTGTTCTGGTCGTGAAGCTGTCCTACTATCTTGCACAACTCGTTGATCGGGTTGGCAATCGCTCCCCCGTAGGATCCGGAGTGCACATCGCGGTTTGGTCCATCGACAAACACCTCAACAAACGCAATACCGCGCAGCCCGAATGTCACCGCCGGCAACGTCTTGGAGAACTGGGCAGTATCAGATACCACTGCGATATCCGCCTTGAGCAGCTTCTTGTGTGACTTGATAAAAACCGGCAGATTCTCGCTCGCGGCTTCCTCTTCGCCCTCAATGAGGAACTTCACATTGACAGGGAGCGTACCGGTCGTCTTGAGCACCGCCTCCAGTCCCTTGATCTGGGCAAACACCTGACCCTTGTCATCGGCCGTGCCGCGTCCCCAGATATACCCACCGCGCACCTCCGCTTTGAATGGCTTTGACTTCCAGAGATCCAGCGGTTCCGGCGGCTGGACATCATAGTGCCCGTA
>CAZXRO010000296.1:0-3776 GCA_964642435.1 uncultured Ignavibacteriales bacterium | reverse complement strand
CTGGGCCAGGCCTTCCGGTCGTCGAAACTCAGACCGTGTGGCTGGTCCTGCAAACGTCTGAAGCTCACGCACGCCGCAATCCCCCTGTCGCGGCTCAAGTCGTGTTGGAACTGTGGGGCTGACTCGCTGATTTTTCCTTGATCCGCGGAACAAATGGGCCTATGTTCACTTTCTGTATATACATAAATGGAGCAATTCCGTTGGGGGTGGCGTAACCAACCGCCTGAGATCATACCCCCCTACCTGATCCGGGTAATACCGGCGTAGGGAAACGGAGATGCCAGTTCGCATCCCCCAGCCCGCTTGCGGGCATTCCTATCGTTCAGGACGGAATCTTGCGTAAACGGCTCATGTTTAATGCGAGGTTACTGTCATGAAGCACTTTTGCACAGCGTTACTATTGCTGAGCCTGTCGGTCTCCGGCTGCCTTGCGGCCACCACGACCGGTGTCGTGCTCAACACCGATGGTGAACCGCTGGCTGCGGTGTCGCTTGTCACCAACGAACCAGCGGTCGGCACACTGACCGATCCTTTCGGTCGATTCACACTCGAGTTCCCCCAGAGCGTCACACGCGTAACATTCAGTTCGATCGGCTACCACCCGCGGCAATTCCTGGTCGGACAACTCCCGGATACTATCCGCCTCTCTCCCATGTATTACGAGGATGAGCCGATCGTCGTGCGAGCGCACCGGGCCCAGCGCGGGTTGTCGGCTCTGTCGTTCGAAAACGTCACCAAAGCAGAGATCCAGCGCGACTACAACATCGGGGATCTTCCGTTGCTGCTCAACACCACCCCCAACCTGTACGCCTTCTCCGACGGCGGTGGCAATCTGGGCTACACGTACACCAAGATCCGCGGGTTCGACGACAAACGGATCGCCAGCTACATCAACGGCGTGCCGCTCAACGACCCCGAGGATCAGTACACGTACTGGGTGGATCTGCCGGATATCACCTCAAGCGTCACCGACGTGCAGATCCAGCGCGGAGTCGGCAATTCGCTGTATGGCCATGCCTCGTTCGGCGGGTCAATCAACGTCGTCACCAACACGCTCGAGATGGTTCGCCAGGCCGAGATCACCAGTGGCTATGGCGAGTATTTCCACGACGGAAGCTCGGTGGGACGAACGATTCGTCAAACTGTCGAGTATGCCTCAGGGTTGATCGACGGGCGCTGGGCGTTCGCCGGCCGGTTCTCCAAGACGGCGAGCGATGGGTACCGCAAGGGAAGCTGGACCGATGCCTGGGCGTACTACCTGTCATTGGCGCGGCTTGACCCTAACATGACCACCGAGCTGCAGGTCTTTGGTGGGCCGGCTTCGCTACACTTAAGCTACCTCGGTGTCCCGCGCGCGAAACTTCAGGAGGACCGTCGGTACAACCCGCAAACATACCACGACGAAACCGATAACTTCAACCAGCCACATTACCACCTGCACAACCGCTATCGCTTCAGCGAAAGCGGCACGTTGTCCAACACACTGTTTCTCATCAAGGGGGACGGCTGGTTCGAGCAGAATGTCGAGAGTGCCTCCTACGCTGACTACAATATCGACACCTCGCTCACCGATGGCGCTACCAGCGGCCGTATAGTGCGCCGCCAGTCAGTGGACAAATACCAACTCGGGTGGAATCCACGGCTGGATCTCGATCACGACCGCGGCCAGCACAGTGTCGGTGGCTCGTTCTACTTCTTCGAGTCTGACCACGACGGTCAGGTAGCGTGGGCCGAGGGTGTCGATGCCGCGCTGAAGCCCGGCCACAACTACTACAAGTACTTCGGAAAAAAGCGCGTAGCCAGCGTGTTCGCCCAGGAATACTACCGCCTGACCGAGAAGCTGAATCTCCAGGCGACCTTGCAGTTCCGACACCAGACCTACGACTTTGACCAGGTGCCGCTCGGCGCCTTTGTCGGCTACGACTACCGCGTGAGCTGGAATTTCCTCTCTCCGCGGCTGGGGTTGAACTACACGCTGAAGGACGAACCAAGCAAGGCGCGGGCGAATGTGTTTGCCAATTTCGCGATCGCCTCGCGGCCGCCGACCGACCTGTCGATCTATGACCCCACCACCCCGGGCGGGGTCCCCTCACTCAAGATCGAATCGGTAACAGCGGACTCAAGCCAGTGGGATTTCGGTGATCCCACCTTCGCGGCCGAGCGCGTCTACAACCTCGAGCTTGGCAGTAGTTATCAAACGCCACGCTATACGCTTACCGCGAATGCTTACTGGATGGACTTCGTCGATGAGATCATTCCGCTCGGAGGTGTGAATCCTTCTACCGGCATTCCGGCCACTGTCAATGCCGATGGATCCTACCGCATCGGGCTTGAACTCTCCGGCAAGGCCAGGCTGTTCGAGGGGTTCACGCTCAACGGGAACCTGTCGCTGAACCGTTATCGGATCAAGGACTACACCGACACGCTCGCGGTATACGATGAAAACTGGAATGTCGTTGATGAAGCCATCATTCGGCTCGAGGACAAGACCGGCCCCGCCTTCCCGAACTACCTGGCCAACCTGATCGCAGACTACCAACATAGCGGCTGGCGCGGAACGGTGCGCTTGCAGGGGGTCGGCAAGCAGTATATGGAATTGTTGAATCTGGACTCGCTGGCCATTGATCCGTATGCACTGGTGTCGGTCTCGGCCGGCTATACTCTGCGCGGCTTCGCCGGGCTGGGTGATTTGACACTCTCAGCGACTATCGACAACCTGTTCGACAAGAAGTACGAAAGCTCCGGCTACGGCTGGAATGTGGCCTACGCACGCGAGGACGGACCGCCGATGATAACCGGCGAGGCCGAATACTATGTGGCCTCCGAGCGGTCATTCTGGACCGAACTTCGACTGTCGCTGTTCTAACGGTCCGTCCGCTTTGCAGAAAGCGAATCTGAGTGCACACGGTTGACTATCTGATTGTTGCTGTTTACCTGGTGCTGTTGCTGTTCCTGGGGCTAACACGGAGACTACGGGGCAGCAGCAGCGCCAGCGACATGATACTGGGTGGACGCACGCTCACCCTGCCGGCATTCGTCGCTTCCCTCGTGTCCACCTGGTACGGTGGCATCCTGGGGGTGGGCGAGTTCAGCTTCCGCTACGGCATATCCAACTGGCTGGTCTTCGGGGTGCCATACTATCTGGCGGCGTTTCTGTTCGCCATGTTCCTGGCGCGCAAGGCGCGCGAGAGCGAGCTGCTGACCATCCCGGACCGCCTGGCGCAAGCATACGATAATCGCACGGCCGTTGCCGGCGGTGTCGTGGTCTACCTCATGACCGTACCGGCCGCCTATGTGCTCATGCTGGGCGTGTTGTGTCAGTTCTTGTTCGGATGGCCGTTCTGGCAGGGTGTGCTACTCGGGACGCTGTTCTCTGTTATCTATGTCTACCTCGGCGGGTTCCGCTCCGTGGTGCGGACGGATCTGTTCCAGTTCGCGCTCATGTTCATCGGTTTTGGGCTGCTGCTGGTCATGGTGGTCGCCCAGTATGGCGGCCCCGGCTACCTGATGGAACATCTGCCGAGCGAACACCTGACCTGGCACGGTGGCAACTCCGGCTGGTACATCGCGCTGTGGTACATTATTGCCCTCGCCACTCTGGTCGAGCCCGCCTTCTACCAGCGATGCTATGCAGCGAAATCAGCCGGCGTGGCCCGCAACGGTATCTTGGTCTCTATCTTCTTCTGGTTCGTATTTGACCTTCTGACAACCTCGTGCGGACTCTATGCACGAGCCGTGCTGCCGGATCTGGCCGACCCGGTAGCCTCGTATCCGGC
>CAZXRO010000295.1:0-3802 GCA_964642435.1 uncultured Ignavibacteriales bacterium | reverse complement strand
AGAATACGATCACCCCACCGACTATGGCACTTATCCATGTCTCTGGACGCCAAGCGTAGTGGACATATCGCCGAACTAGAAAGAGAACGATGATGTATACGAGAAGCGTGACAGCCAAACGGATCCATTGGCGCTGCTGAAGAGTCGTAAATCCCACCTCTTCCCCCTTTCCCTGCTAAATGCAGCTATGCTGCCTCAAAATATACTAAACCCAAAGTACTTCTTCGGGTCGCGCTGAATGTCGCTCACAAGGTTGTTCACCCGGTCGACCAACTCCACCACCTCCACATAAAGCGCCGTATCGTTCACCAATAGCCCCATACTCCCCTCGGCGCGGTCGATCTTGTGCATGATCGTATCCAGCCGCGCCGTGCTCGCCGCAAGGTTATCATACAGCTGCGGATCATTCATCAACTGGCCAATCGTCCCCTCGCTCTTCTCGACCCGCTCGGTCAGCGCCGCCACCGACCGCGCGGTCTGCTCCACCGAGGTAGTGATTCGCTCCTGGTTCTTCTGCAGCCCCACCGATAGCTGCGTCAGTTGCGCCGCCAGGCTGGTCAGTTCCATGTACAGCGTATCGTTGACTGCCAGCTGCCCCAGCGTCCCCTCGCCGCGGTTCATCTTGCCAATGACACCATCGAGGTTCTTCACCAGCTCCCGCGCCTCGCCAATCGCTTCCTCACCCTCGGCAAACATCTCGGTGGCGCTGCCGGCATCGCGCGAGGGTATCGTGCTCCCCTGGACAATCGGCGGGTTCTCAGGCGGACCCGGGACGATATCCAGAAACTTGTCGCCTATCAGACCTATCGTGCCCAACTGCACCACCGAACCCTCGGTGATTATGTGCAGCACGCTCTCTTTCACCCGACAGGTCACCTCCACCTGCTTCTGCTCATCCAGGTTGGCAAACCGCACGCCGGTCACATTACCCACCTCGACACCGGCCATCCACACCGGCGAGCCGGAGAGCAATCCGTTCACATCGGTAAAATAGCATTGAAACTCAGCCTTGGGCTCAAACAGCGACGCACCCGTGCCCGCCAGAGTCGCCCACAACGCCCCGGCTATCGCCAGCATGAGCACAATCCCAACCTTCAGATTTCCCCAACCAATATTGATCGTCCGCTTCATTCCTTTTTCCACCTTCGGCCGACGCTCACCGGGCGAGCTGTTTTACTATCATCTTAACCGGCCAATTGTATCTGTGTTCTTCTCAATATCTCATGAATTCCTGTCTGACCACCTCGTCGAACGATTCCTTGAACGGACCCAGAAAGCTCTCCACCCGTGGATCGGTGCAATCGCGAAGCTCCCGCAAGCTGCCATCGAACGCCACCTCCCCCTCCACGATGACAATAAACCGCCGCGACAAGCTCACCGCGTCGGCTATCTGGTGCGTGACCACAATCGAGGAAATCGACCGCTCAGCCTGCAGCTTCTGGATCAGGGCCAGCACCTTGGAGGTCGCCTGGGGATCAAGCCCCGTGGTCGGCTCATCAAACAGCATAACCTTCGGGTCAGTCGAAAGCAATGCCCGAGCGATTGCCACCCGCCGCTGCATGCCGCCGGAAAGCTCCTCCGGGAGCACGTCGATAATCTCATCAGCATTCAACCCCACAAAACCCAGTATCTCACGCACCCGCGCATCGATCTCATCAAGGCCCATATCCGTGTGTTCCAGAAGATAGTAGCCAACATTCTCCGCCACATTCAGCGAGTCGAAAAGGGCACCATCCTGGAACACCATGCCAATCTTCTTGCGGATCTGCCGCTTCGTCTTGATCGGCAGGTGACAGATGTCGCGCTGGTCAACAATCACCTCCCCCTGCTGCGGACACTCAAGCCCAAGGATCAAGCGAAGAATGGTGGATTTGCCCGAACCCGATGGCCCCAGAATGACCACCGACTCGGAATCGTCTACCCGAAAAGAAACATCGCGAAGTATCGGACGCTGATTGTAGGCAAAATGTACCGAACGCAATTCAATCATATCCAGCCCTTGATTAAACTGCCTACAATCTTGGTCAACATGAAGTTCAGTATCAGGATAATGATTGATGATAACACTACTGACTCCGTCGTCGCCTTGCCCACTCCCTTTGTACCACCGGTCGAGGCAAACCCCTTGTAACAGGAGATAAACGCAATAACTAACGCAAACGCTATGGGTTTGATTATCCCCATGAACAGGTTACCGAACACTAAACGGTCTCGCACGTTCGTCCAGTACAACGACGATGGTACATGGGCTACCAGTTCGCCGATGACCCAACCACCGAGTATGGCAACAGCATGAGCCGGGAACATTATCAATAGCGCCCAGAGCCGCGGCACGGTGATCTTCTTAATGGGATCAATACCAAACGCAATCATGGCGTCGATCTGATTCGAGGCCTTCATCGCGCCGATTTCAGCGGTGATGCCAGCCGACACTCGCGCAGCCACCATCAGTCCGGTCAAAACTGGTCCCAACTCTCGAAAGATAGCAATCGCCAAAATGCGCCCCAGGTAGTTCTTGGCCCCAAAATCCGCCAGTTCCTGACTGAAGGCGATCGCAAACCCCTGACCGGCGAAAGCTCCCGCAAGCACGATCAAGTACAGCGAACCAACCCCCACCAGGTATAATTGCTCCTGGAATTCCCGAAAATAGATAGGCCGACTGAACTGCGCTCCGATCATTCGCAAGGAGAACATGAACAGTCGCTGAAGCTCAAGAGCGAACCGTTTCAGCCAGTTGTTCAGTCGTAAGAGTATGGACAGCCTTCCTTTCTTGTCGGGAATCTATGGTAGCCGCCATCCCCGCCCAAGTCAAGACCAAACACCGCTTTACCTCGGACCCAGGGTTAGTATATTGTTACAAACAACACGGCCGCTCAAATCGTTCAAGACTTCACAAGGCCGTCCACGATAAAGGTCAGTAGCAACATGCCGACAGGTGACACACATGAACCAGCAGCGCCCCAACAACCCCGACTCGCCGCACCCCAAAGCTCACGCCATTGCCCTGTTCTCGGGCGGGCTGGATTCCGCCCTCGCCATCCTGTTGTTGCTCAGGCAAAATATTGAGGTCACAGCACTTACCTTCATGACACACTTCGGATGTGACCTGCAGGACCGCTCCTCCTGCGGCTCCAACCCCTTCCCCACCGCCGACAGGTTCGGATTCCGGGTCAAGCTCATGCACCTCGGACAGAAGTTCGTCGATATCGTCAAAAATCCAAAATACGGCCGCGGCAAACATATGAATGTCTGCACCGACTGCCGCATTCTCATGCTCTCCGAGGCCCGAGAATTCATGGAGATGACTGGCGCCGACTTTGTAATCACCGGGGAGGTGATCGGCCAACGCCCCATGTCTCAAGTGAAAGACAAACTCAACCTGACCGCCAAGGAATCCGGCCTGCGCGGAAAACTCCTTCGCCCACTCTCGGCCAAACTGCTCAAGCCAACCGAACCGGAACTGGCCGGCCTGGTCGACCGCGACAAGCTCGAGGCAATCAACGGGCGCTCCCGTAAGCGGCAGCTGGAACTGGCCGCACAATTCGGCCTTCAGGACTTCCCCTCACCCGCCTCCGGCTGTCTGCTAACCGATGAAGGCTATTCCAATCGCCTGCGTGACCTGCTGGCCCACACCGAGTCGGTGAGTTTCAACGACCTGAACCTGCTGCGCGTGGGACGACATTTCCGGCTGGACCCAACCGCCAAGATCATTATAGGACGCAACGAACAGGACAACAACCTGATCGACTCCTACCGCGAACCCCATCACCACCGCCTCGAAGCGCTCGATAGCGGCTCGCCG
>CAZXRO010000294.1:0-3802 GCA_964642435.1 uncultured Ignavibacteriales bacterium | reverse complement strand
GGAGATTGCTCCGCCCCTGGGGTATTCGGTTGTGCCGCAGCCGGGGTCGACGGAAGCGGTCAAGTATCGCGATGTGACTATCGGGGCGGCGATCTTCGGTGTGGGACTGCCCGACGATGCCAGGATCTTCCACCGGCTGGCCGGTGGCAGTTGGCAGGTCACCCGGATCGATCTGGCCGACACGCGACATTACCTGCAGGAAGGTGGGGATTCGGTTGCCGTATCCACGACCCTGCGCCAGGTGAACAAATCGTTTGATTACTATGTCGAGGCGGGTCGGGTGACAACCGAGGTTCAGCGTATCGATGTTGTCGACCGCCCGCGCGTGACGGGTATGAAGATTTCGGTTTTTCCGCCCAAGTACACGGGATTGTCGCCGACCATAATCGATGAAAACACCGGCTCATTTTCTGCTGTCGTCGGCAGCCGGGTGAGTATGCAGATTGAGACCAATCTGCCGGTCGTCAAGGGGGAGTTGGTGTTCCGAGATACCGCACTGGGCAACCTGCCGCTCGATGTTTCGGAGCAGTTCCTTGAGACGTCTTTGAAGGTTGACCAGTCGCGGTCATATCATGTGGCCCTGCGCGATCATCTTGGTGAAGAGAACCCCGATCCGATTGAGTACCATGTGACGGCTATCCCGGATGAGTATCCCTCGGTCGACGTGCTGGTGCCTGGGTTCAATGTGAATTTGACGGATGAGATGGTGTTACCCTTGAAGGTGCGCATTTACGACGATTTCGGGTTTTCCTCGCTGGTGCTGAAGTACAAGGTTGTTTCGCAGGGGCGGGCTTCGGATGAGAACGTGATGGTGCTGCACTTTTCGGATCGGATCAAGACCGAGGGTGATATCGAGTTCACCTGGGATTTGGATCCTCTCAATCTTTTCCCCGGGGACTATGTTGTGTACCAGTTTGAGGTGGCGGACAATGACAATGTCAGTGGCCCCAAGTTGACGACCTCGCGGGCGTATATCGCACGGTTGCCCTCGCTTGATGAGATTATCGCCGATGTGGAGAAGGAATCAGAGGGGCGTATCGACCGGACCGAGGAGGTGTTCCGCAACGCCCGGGAGTTGAACGAGCGGCTGGAGAACGTCTCCCGCAAGATGAAGGCGCAGCAGAAACAGAAGCAGTCCAGCGACTGGCAGCAGCAGCAGGAGCTGGAGTCAATCGTCCAGAAGAACGATGAGATACTCCAGCAGGTGCAGGAGTTGTCCGAGCAGATGGATGCCTCGCTGGAGAAGATCCAGGAGAATGCGCTGCTGAGCCGCCAGATAATGGAAAGGCTGCAGCAGATCCAGGAGCTGTTCGAGGATGTAGCGACACCGGAGATGCGCGAGGCGCAGGAAAAGCTGATGGAGGCGCTGAAGAATATGGACCGCCAGCAGCTTGACCAGGCGATGAAGGATTTCGAGATGAGCCAGGAGGAGTTCCTGAAACGTCTTGAGCGCACGCTGGCGTTGCTGAAGAAGGTGCAGGTGGAGCAGAAGATGGAGGCGATGATTCGCCAGGCGGAAGAGATTCTCAAGCAGCAGGAACAAGTCAACCAGAGTACGGACTCGGCGCAGGAGAATCAGCTTCCGAACCTGGGCGAATCCGAACAGGCCAACAAAGAAGCACTGGAGCAACTCAAGAAAGATGTCTCCGACCTGAGCGAGTTGGCCAGGCAGGCCGAGATGGAAAACAGCGGCGCACTCAAGCAGTTTTCGGAGGCGGTAGAGAAGACCGATGCCCAGCAGAATATGCAGCAGATGTCTGAACACCTGGAGCAGTCTCAGCGCCAGCAGGCATCGCAACAGGGGGCACAGGCAGAATCCAAGTTGCTGCAGATGCTGGATCAGATGCAGCAGCAGATGCTTGCCATGACGGGCGGGAACCAGGATGCCGCCATGCAGCAGATGCGCACGGCGCTCCGCGATGCCAACCACCTGTCGAACGAGCAGGAGAAGCTTCTGAAGGAAGCGGCCACGATGGACCAGCGATCGACGCAGTTACGCGAGTTGGCGCCGGTCCAGCAGGATTTGATCAGTTCATGCAATGGATTGCAAAATCGCTTGTTGGAGCTGGGGAAGGAATCGCCATTCATGGCGATGGAGATTCAGCAGCTGGTCAATGATGCTATTGCGCAGATGCAACTGGCGATGGAGGGGCTGGACAATGCCTATGGTCGAAATGCGCAACGTTCCCAGCAGCAGGCGATGAGCCAGCTCAACAAAGCCTCGGTGAGGTTGCTGGAGTCGATGGAGCAGCAGAAAGAGTGCGACAAGGGCTCCAATTGTAACAAGAACATGTCGCAGCTGGAATCCTTGTGTAACAAGCAGAATCAGCTCAATCAGCAGACCCAGAGCCAGTGCAACAACCCGGGCAACAGTGGACAAGGCAACCAGGGAGAGCAACTGCGAACCGGCGAGAACGGGTTTGAGCGCCTGGCCGGTGAACAGGGAGCAATCCGCAAGTCGCTCGAGCAACTGGCCAACGAGTTTGGAGATTCGCGCCAGATCATGGGGCGGCTCGATGATATTGCGCGCGAGATGAAGGACGTCGAGGAAGCAATGGCCGAGGGGAATGTTGGTGATGAGACGCTGGAGCGTCAGCTTAAGGTGTACTCGCGGATGCTCCAGGCGACTCGCTCGCTGCAACGAAAGGACTTCAGCGAGCAGCGCAAGGCCGAAAGTGCAACGGGCAGCCAGGTCTACATGCCACCGGCACTACCGGCCGAGTTGCTGAATGACCGTGGGAAGCTGGAGGATCGGCTCAAGCAGTATCTCGGGACCGATTATCCTCAGCAGTACGAGCAGCAGATCAAGGCGTATTTCAAGGCGCTTATGAATCTTGAGACGGGACAGGGAACCTCGACAGGCGGTGACGGTCAGTGATATACGCGGTCGTGACAGGCAGAGTTGCTCGGGCGTCGCTGGTGGTTGCAGTTATGGTCGTGTCGGGCCTGCTGGCCGGCAGTGCGGTGCAGGCTGAAGCGCAGCCCGAGGCCGCACAGCGATCGCAGAGTCAGGGGAGTGTTGAGATCCAGCGGCCTGACTTTGACCGTTCGGCTCGTGATCCTGAACTCCTGGAACAGCTCAATTTGGTGCATCGCCTGATGCGGGCCCAGAACTACCTGGGGGCCTCGGCTGTCCTGGAGGTGCTATACGAGAAGTATCCTGGAGATATGCGCGTGTATTCGCAATTGAACACGTGCTATCTGTTGCTGCAGTACCACGACAAGGCTGTCGAATTGAACACACGCATGGCCGAGGCCAATCCGACGAGCACCCGCTTTTGGATAGCGCTGGCCGACGTGTACACGCGCAAAGGGGCGCGAGACTCGGCCTTGTTCGCCTATGAGGCTGCTGTTGAGCTTCTGGCAGGCCGCGAGCCGGAGTCCTACAATGCCACGGTGGGAAGTATGCTCAGTCATGGCTTTGCCGAGAGGGCGCTGGATGTAATTGACCGGGTACGGCGCGAGTCAGGGCAACAAGACGCGCTTGTCTTGGATCGGGCCGAGGCCCTGCAGATTCTCAAGCGGTACCGTGAGGCGGCAGCCGAGTACTTCACGGTCGTCAGTGACTCCACTCGCCTGGGCGTGAACGCCCGGAAGAAGCTGGATGAGCTGCTTGATTTTCCTGATTCCTCTCCAGCCGCCGAGGAGGTCCTGCGTGAATACACAACAGGTGATTCAGTACAGCTTCCGGCGGTGGAACTGCTGTCGTCGCATTATCTGAAGAAGGATCGTTTTGACAAGGCCTTCCGGTTTGCCCTGGTACATGATTCGCTGAGTGGTCAGAATGGGCGATCACTGGTGA
>CAZXRO010000293.1:0-3870 GCA_964642435.1 uncultured Ignavibacteriales bacterium | reverse complement strand
GGCCTTCGGAAGCGGCGCCTGGCAACAGGATAGCTGCCGCACCCTGGCCTACCAACTGAGCGCCTACCCCCGTTTCGATATCATGGTCGCTGTCGGCCCGTGGACCGTCGAGGCGCTGCTCGCTGCCAATTTCAAGCGACCCATTGTCGCCATGCACCGCTTCGCCCCCGCTCTCGAAGGCATCCTCGATGCCAACAACCGGCCGATAGCCTCCAACCTCACCGTCCACCACATGCCCAACCGTCTCGAATCAGACCTCTACGCCCTGGCCCGACTGGTTCAGATCGACACCCTCGCCGTCCTCCATTTCCCCAGCGCCGGGGAAACCGATGCCCTCCTCTCGACAATCTCCACTCTCGGCGATGAAATCGGGTTCGAGGTCATCACCGGTACCGGCGAGGACAACTACGGTACCTTTGCACCCTTTGCCGCCTACCAACAGATCGAGCGGCGCGCCGATGCTATCTACATGCCCACCATGGCCGGGCTCGATGAGCGCCAGATCGCGCGCTTCACCGAACGCGCCGCCGAAGGACTCGCACCCGTCTTCACCGGCGATGGGGTCCCGGTCGTGGAGTTAGGCGCCCTGGCCTCCAATTCCGGCTTCACCTACGTCTCCGAGGCGCGCTTCAATGCCACCAAGATCCTCAAGATTGCTCGCGGCGCCAACCCGGCCGACTTACAGGTTGATTTCGACGGCGAAACCGGCCTGGCCATCAATCAACAGACCGCCCGCGCCGCCCATCTGGAGATTCCCCTCAATGTTATCCGAAGCGCCTATACTATCGCCGCCCCGGGCGATCCCGAGGCCACCTACTACTCACTCACCGGCGCCATCGGCCGTGTCTTCTCGCACAACCCGGATCATCTCGGGCAACTCGAGCGCATCGAGGCCGCCGCTCGCGCCGCCGGCGAACTACGCGCCAAGCTGTGGCCCCAAATCGCCGGAGAACTCGAGGCGGGGTATGCCGATGACAACTACGTCCACAACCACTACAATGAAATCGATAACTCCTGGCTCGCCGGTCGCCTCTGGCTCCGCCAGCCTATCCTGTCGATACAAACCCTGCGCGAGGCCGGTGTCGCCGGCTACCAGGCCGAACTGGCCGAATCCCAGCTGGCCCTCATCAAGCAACAACTCGAACTGACCACCACCTCCGCCTACCTCGGCCACCTGCACGCCACCGAGCAACACCGCTTCCTCACCGAGTACCGACAGATCCTCGACCGCGTCGGAGACATCACCCGCGCCCTCGCCCAGCTCGGGGACAGCCTCTCCACCGCCACGGTACGCGCCGAAAGCGAACGCCACCAGGCCACCGCCTCGCTGACCGCGAGCGAGACAGAATTGACCAACGCCCGCATCGTCCTCAATGCCCTGTTCAACCTCCCCGGCAATTCACCCCTGGTGCTCGATACCGCCCGCTTTACTGACGGCAGACTCTGGTTCGACTTCGAACAACTGGCCACATTGGCACCGTCTGCGCTCAGGCGCGAATACCTGGTCAATCAAATCGCCGAAATCGCCCTGACCCGAAATCCCCGCGCCACTGCCAGCGACCTCGCTGTAGAACTCGGCCATCAACGTATCAACGCCAACACCGCCCGCTACTTCCCCCGGCTCGACCTTGCCGCTGGCCTGAACTGGTCCGATTCGCTGGCCCGGCTCGATAGTTTCCGGGACGACCAACCCACCTGGACAGTCAAGGGCGTATTGTCAATCCCCCTGTTCCTCGGTGGAGGCCGCTCACAGGAACGCGCCAGACTCAAGGCTCAGCTCGCCGAGCAGGAGTACGCCCGCGATGCTGTCAGCCTCGACATCATGCGCACCGCCCGCACCCAAACCGAAACCTGCCTGGCCCAACTCGACAACCTGCAACCACTCATCCGCTCAGCCTCCCTCGCCCGGCAGCACCTCACCCAGACTCTCGCCGAGTTCGAAAGCGGCCAGGCCAACATCACCGACCTCATGGCGGCCCTGCAACACCATCGACAGGCCGGCACCCGCGCCATCAGCGCTCGTTACGAGTACCTGAACACGCTCGCCAGCGTCGTCTACACCGCCGGCTTCACACCCTTTGCCAACGGCAATACCTTCCGCCAGGAGTTCTATCGCTGGCTCTCGGAAACATTCAGCCGCTAAGCTGCATTTAGAGAAGAAATGGCAATGCGGTGGCAATGTCCTCTGTCACCCGTATCGTATATCTCATGTATCGCGATTCTGGATAGAAGGGGACGCCGTCCCCCCGACAGCCTCGAAAGGACAGTGGCGATGGTCGAACCGAAAGGAAGCAAACACCGAACCGTCATCATCGGCGGTGGCTTCGGCGGACTCTATGCCGCTCGGAAACTCCGCAAAGTCGACACGGAGGTGATCCTCATCGACCGCCGCAATTTCCACCTGTTCCAACCGCTCCTCTACCAGGTAGCAACCGGCGGCCTCTCACCGGGAGATATCGCCTCGCCGCTTCGAACGGTCGTCAAGAACAACGGTAACACGCGTGTCATCATGTCACGCGCCAACGATATCGACCCCAAACAACAGATCGTGTTTACCGATGACGGCGAGGTCGGGTTCGACTCACTCGTCGTCGCTACCGGAATGGACAACTTCTACTTCGGCAACGACCACTGGCAAACCCATGCGCCCGGCCTCAAGACTGTCGAGGACGCCCGCGAAATCAGACGACGTATCCTGCTGGCTTTCGAGGCCGCCGAAAAGGAACTCGACCCCGAACTGCGCCGCAAATGGCTCACCTTCGTCGTCGTCGGCGGCGGACCCACCGGCGTCGAGCTGGCCGGTGCCCTCAGTGAAATCGCCCGCCACACCTTCCGCCACGAATTCCGGCGCATAAACCCCGAGGATGCCCGCATTATCCTGATCGAGGGCCTCGACAAGGTCCTGTCCACCATGCCCGACACTCTGCCGGATAAGGCCAGAAAATCACTGGAGAAACTCAAGGTGGATGTCCGTACCGGCTGCTTGGTCAGCGATCTCGATGACGGAACCGTTACCTACAAAGACAAGGACAACAACCAGCATCAGATCGAGACGCACACCGTCCTCTGGGGTGCCGGCGTGCGCGCCACCACCCTCGGCAAGAAGCTCGCCGACCGCGATGATCGGATCGAGACCGACAAACAGGGACGGGTCAAGGTCAACCCCGACCTTTCCATACCCGGCTACCCGAACATCTACGTCATCGGCGACCTCGCGCACTTTGCCCACCAGGACAACACACCGCTGCCCGGGCTGGCCCCGGTCGCCATGCAACAGGGCAAATACGTCGCCAACCATATCAAGTGCCGTCTCAAGGGCGGCCGGTGCAAACCCTTCCGGTACTTCGACAAGGGCAACCTGGCCACCATCGGACGCCAGCTCGCCGTTGGCCGTATCTGGAATATCAAGGTCTCTGGAACTATCGCCTGGCTGGCCTGGCTGTTCGTCCACCTGATGTACATCGTGGAGTATGGCAATCGCCTGCTCATCTTCATCCAGTGGGCCTGGAACTACTTCACCTGGGCGCGCGGCGCACGCCTGATCACCTACGAGGCCGCCAAGACCGATCGCTCCTCACTGAAAGCCATGACACCCTTGCTGCCCGATGAAAAGCCCCACCAACATGAGCACCGCCCGTAAACGGCCACAACTGCCCGACCAACCCACCGTCCGGAGTTTCCGCCGGCGTATCCTGTCGTTCTACAAGAAGCACGGTCGCCACCACCTCCCGTTCCGACTGGCCACCGACCCCTATGCCATTCTCGTCTCGGAAATCATGCTGCAACAAACCCAGGTCGAGCGCGTCATCCCCAAATGGGAGGCGTGGATCCAGCGCTGGCCCGATGTCTACCGCCTCTCCGGCACCACCT
>CAZXRO010000292.1:0-3893 GCA_964642435.1 uncultured Ignavibacteriales bacterium | reverse complement strand
AATTCGCCATCGATACGGTGCGGGATGGTACCTTCCTGGACATTGATAGTTGTCATGGCTTTTTTAGCAGCCTCGGTCCCTTTACGGATCGCCTCGGCCACTTCCGGAGCCTTGCCATGGCCGACGCCGACTTTACCTTTTCTGTCACCGACCGCAACGAGGGCGGTAAAGGAAAAGCGACGACCACCTTTAACAACTTTGGCCACACGGTTCACCGTGATGACGCGCTCCTCAAATTCAGCGTTTTCGGGATCAAACCTAACCAAGTCTTACCTCATCAATTGTGGGTCTATCCACATTGTTTTTCGTTTAGAACTGCAACCCGGCCTTCCGGGCGCCATCGGCGAGAGCCTTGACGCGGCCGTGGAACGGGAAGCGATTTCGATCGAAGACCACGGTCTGGACGCCATGTTGTTTGGCGGCTTCGGCGAGCATTTCGCCGACGGCCTGAGCGATCTTCGTTTTGTTCATATCGTCTTTGACCTTGTCGCGTACCTGCGGCGAGTTGGACGCAGCAGCGGCGAGTGTACGACCCTCGACATCATCGATCAGCTGGGCATAAATATGCTTGAGGGTGCGGCATACGGTCAGTCGGGGCCGTTCGGCGGTCCCGTGTACTTTGCCGCGCACACGACGACGACGTCGTTCGCCGCGCAGCGCTTTGTTGACATTTCGATCAGCCATTGCCTTTACTCCGTCACATTAGGCACCGGCGGTCTTACCGGCCTTGGTGCGCACCTGTTCATCGACATAGCGGATACCTTTACCCTTGTAGGGTTCGGGTTTCCGGAACGAGCGAATCTTGGCGGCAACCTGCCCGACAAGCTGCTTGTCGATACCATCAACGATGATCTTATTCTCTTTTGGCAGCACCTGGATGTTGATTCCCTCGGGGGGAGCCATCACGATCGGATGGGAGTATCCCAGGTAGGCCACGAGGTTGCTGCCCTTCATTTCGGCGCGGTATCCGACACCGACGATTTGCAGTTCGCGCTTGTAGCCTTCATTGACGCCGACGACCATATTATTGATCAGGGCGCGGGTGAGGCCGTGGAGAGCGCGATGTTTCTTGTTGTCGCTTGGTCTTGAGACAACGATGTTATTTTCCTCGACTTTGGCCGTCATCTCCTGATGAATCTGACAGGAGAGGTTGCCCTTGGGGCCGGTGACGGTCACCATCCGTTCCTGGATATCGATCTTGGTCTTATCCGGGATCGGGATCGGCAGTTTACCAACACGTGACATGACAGTTTCCCTTCCTACCAGCAGCGCATGATCAACTCGCCGCCAATATTGCGCTTGGCAGCATCGAAGTTGGTCATGACGCCGTTTGAAGTCGAGATTATCTGCATACCGCGCATGTTAAAAGTCGAGCTGCGGACATCACCGGCTGCGACGTACTGGCGCAGTCCGGGTTTTGAGACGCGTTCGATCCCTTTAATAACGGGTTCGTCATCGCGGCTGTATCGCAGGTAGATACGTAGTAACCCCTGCTTATTGTCCGGCAGTTCCACGTAATCGCGGAGGAACTTATTCTCAGTGAGGATTCGTACAATTTCGCGCTTCAGTTTTGATGTCGGCACGTCGACAGCGGGCTTACGAGCCTTGCTGGCGTTTCGAATCCTGGTGAGCAGGTCAGCGACCGGATCGGTCATACTCATAGAACCAGACTCCCAATTAACTCAACTTCGCGTTTATTCATTACCAACTGGCCTTTACCACACCGGGTATTTCCCCGGCGAGGGCCAGTTCGCGGAAACAGATGCGGCACAGACCGAAGTGACGCAAATAGGCGCGTGGGCGTCCACAGCGGTTACAACGGTTATAGGCCCGAACTTTGAATTTCGGCGTCTTCTGCTGCTTCTCGATCAGACACTTCTTAGCCATGGTACTCCTATTTCCTGAACGGCATGCCGAGCTCTCTGAGTAGCTGGCGTGCCTCATCGTCGGTTTTTGCCGTGGTGGTGAAGCAGATCCCCATTCCACGAACCGTATCTATTTTATCATAGTCGATCTCCGGGAAGATCAACTGTTCTTTCAAGCCAAGGTTGTAGTTCCCGCGTCCGTCGAATCCTTTGGGGCTTATGCCCTTGAAGTCGCGGATGCGCGGCATGGCGACATTGACCAGCCGGTCGAGGAACTCATACATAGCATCGCGTCGCAGCGTCACACAGCATCCAATGGCAGTTCCCTCGCGGAGCTTGAAGTTGGAGATGCTTTTGCGTGCGCGGGTCACTTTTGGTTTGCGACCGGTGATCTGCTGGAGGTCGCTGACGGCCGCTTCCAGTGTCTTGGTATTCTGGACAGCCTCGCCGACACCGATATTGACCGTGATTTTGTCGATCCTGGGCACTTCCATCACGGAGGAGTATTTGTTCTCCTTCATCAGTTTCGGAACGATTTCGTTCAGGTATTTATCCTTGAGTCTTGCCATCGCCATAACCTCTTAGATTTGCTCGCCGGTCTTTTTGCAGATTCGTACCCGTCGTTGTTTGTCACCTTCGTTGAGCACGGCCGTAGAGATTTTGGTAGGGCCGTTCAATGAAGAGTTATACAGGGCGACATTGCTGATATGGATCGGTTGTTCGATAGTGACGACACCGCCCTTGGGATTTTTCTGAGTAGGTCGTTGGTGTCTTTTGCGGATATTGACGCCTTCGACGATCACTCGTCCTTTGTCGTGATCGACAAACAGGACGCGTCCGGTTTTTCCCTTATCCTGTCCGGACCGGACGAATACGGTATCATTCTTGCGAATATTCATGTTCTACGACTCCCGCCTAGTTACAGCACTTCGGGTGCGAGTGAGACGATTTTCATGAATCGCTTTTCTCGCAGCTCACGGGCCACAGGTCCGAAGATGCGGGTGCCTCGCGGTTCCCTCTGGTCATTAATAATCACTGCGGCATTGTCTGAGAAGCGTATGAGCGATCCATCCTTTCGCTGGAGCGAGGACTTGGTGCGCACGACGACGGCTTTGCAGACTTCTTTCTTTTTGACGGTACCGCCGGGGATAGCTTCTTTGACGGTGACGACGATAATGTCTCCGATTTTGGCGAATTTTCGTCGGCCGCCGAGGACCCGGAAGCACATCACCTTTTTGGCCCCGGAGTTGTCGGCGACATTGAGTCTTGTAAATTCCTGAATCATGGCTTTTTCACCTTACCAGTCCGAACCATAGGTTGGTCCGCTGCTCCCACGTTTAAGCACCTACTTAGCTTTCTCGATCACTTCAACGAGTCGCCATCGTTTGTTGGCGGACAGGGGCCGTGTTTCCATCACTCGGACGACATCGCCGATACCGGCCTGGTTGTTTTCATCATGCGCGCACAGTTTCGAGCTCGTTTTGGAGGTCTTGCTGTACAGCGGATGCTGCATGGTACGATCGATACGGACGACGATAGTCTTGTTCATTTTGTCTGAGACGACCTTACCGACGCGGACTTTTCGGCGGCAGCGTTCGATCTTATTTTCTTGTGGCATCTCGGCCATCTACCCAACTCCTTCGCTTACGACTTCTCTTGTTGCGATTTGGTTGTATCCAGGATACTTGTTTTGCGTTCGGCCAGTTTCCGGATACCCAGATCGTCTTCGCGCAGGACAGTCATAATCTGTCCGATTTCGCGGCCAATGTGACGGAGGCGCAGGGGGTCATCGAGCGCCTTGAGGGAGCGACGCATGTTGAGGTTGAACAATTCGTCCTCGAGGTCGCGGCGCTTCTGCTGGAGTTCCTCGCGTGTCATTTCCCGCAGTTCTGCGATATTCATCATGTGTTACACACCCTCCGTGTCCGTTCTCGACACAAACTTAGTCTTCAACGGGAGCTTATTGGCGGCGAGGCGCATGGCTTCGCGGGCCATGGTTTCGGTGACCCCTTCGATTTCGAAGAGGAT
>CAZXRO010000291.1:0-3902 GCA_964642435.1 uncultured Ignavibacteriales bacterium | reverse complement strand
CTGCTGGCCGACGAGATCAACCGTGCCCCGGCCAAGGTACAGTCGGCACTGCTCGAGGCGATGCAAGAACATCAGGTCACCATCGGTGAGACCTCGTACTCGCTCGATCAGCCCTTCTTGGTGCTCGCCACTCAAAACCCGATCGAGCAGGAGGGTACCTACCCGCTGCCGGAGGCGCAGCTCGATCGATTTATGTTCATGGTGCTGGTCGACTACCCCAACTCTGCCGAAGAGCAGCAGATTGTCAAGGCGACCACGGCCATTCCGACCTGGGAGCTCACCAAGGCGCTCGGCCCTGCGGACATTATCAAGTACCAGCAACTGGTGCGTCGTGTGCCGGTGTCCGATCACCTGGTCGAGTACGCCGTCAAGCTGGTGCGGGCCACGCGTCCGGTGGAGAAGGATGCGCCCGATTTCGTGCGCAACTGGGTCAACTGGGGTGCGGGCCCACGCGCCTCGCAGTACCTGATCCTGGCAGCGAAGACGCGTGCTATTCTCGACGGTCGCCCGACCCCGGGCCCGGAAGATATCCGGTTTGCGGCTTATCCGGTCATGCGACACCGTATTGTGACATCGTTCAACGCCGAGGCCGACGGGGTCGATGCTACCGAGATTATCAAGCGCCTGCTGGAGCACGTGAAGGAGTAGCGTGGCTATGCCACGTGCATCTGTGATGCTATGAGTACATCGGACCGTCAGGTGCCATTCGCTATCGTCATTCATGGCGGTGCGGGGGCCATTCGTAAAGAAAAGATGACTCCCGAGAAGGAGGCCGCCTATCGCGAACGGCTGGTGGCCTCGTTGCAGGTGGGGTTTGAGCTGCTCGATGCCGGCCGCTCGGCAATTGATGCTGTCTGCAAGGCCGTCAATGTGATGGAGGACTCGCCGCTGTTCAACGCCGGAGTGGGGGCGGTGTACACCCATGACGGCGGTCACGAGCAGGATGCCTGCGTGATGAACGGTAGCGATCTGGCAGTGGGCGCTATTGCCAGTGTGCGGCATATCCGAAACCCGATCGATTTGGCCCGCCTGGTGATGGAGAAATCGCCGCATGTGCTGCTGTGTTCCGAGGGAGCGGAGCAGTTCGCGCAGGAGAACGGGATCGCGCTGGAAGAGGCGAGTTACTTCGATACGGAGCAGCGCCGCAGGCAACTCGAGGCCGCAATTGCGCGCGAGGAAGAAGCGGGGCGGGTGCTTTTTGGCGATGGGAATATTGATCACTCCTCGGCCGACAAGTACGGAACAGTCGGCGCGGTGGCGATCGATCGCGAGGGTAACCTGGCGGCGGCAACCTCGACCGGCGGCATGACCAACAAGCGCTGGATGCGGATCGGGGACACGCCCATTATCGGCGCGGGAACCTACGCCAACAATGCCACCTGCGCGGTCAGCGCTACGGGGCATGGCGAGTATATCATGCGCAGCGTGCTGGCATTCGAGGTGCACGCGCTAATGACCTACAAGAACATGACGCTTGATGATGCAGCGAAGACCGCGGTCAATGAGCGGTTGGGTGCTATCGGCGGCACGGGCGGGTTGATTGCAATTGACCGTCGCGGGCAGATCGCGCTGCCATTTAATACGCCCGGGATGTACCGCGGGTGGATGGTGCCCGGGTGCGAGCCCTCGGTTGCAATTTACCGTGAGGATGACGAGTAACGTATGGCCGATGATTACCGCAAGTATCTCCAGCCCGATGTGGTGGGCAAGCTCAAGGGGATGGAACTTCGCGCCCGACTGGTGGTGGAGGGGTTCATTGCCGGGCTGCACAAGTCGCCCTACCACGGGTTCAGTGTGGAGTTCGCCGAGCATCGGCAGTACATGCCGGGGGACAATATCCGCGATGTGGACTGGAAGGTGTTCGCCAAGAGTGACCGCTATTATGTCAAACAGTACGAGGAGGAGACCAACCTCAAGGCGTATCTGCTGCTGGATTGCTCCGGGTCGATGCGGTATCAGTCCGGGGATCGCATCCGCAAGCTGGACTACGCCGGCATGCTGGCCGGGGCGCTGAGCTACATGATGCTCAGGCAGCGCGATGCGGTGGGGATGGTGACATTTGATGACAAGCTGCGCCGCTACATTCCGCCGCGTTCCAAGAGCGGGCACTTGCATGTGCTGCTCAATGAAATCGCATCGCAGCAACCGAGCGAGGTGACCAATATTGCCGGGACACTGCACGAGATGGCGGAGCGCATCAAGCGCCGCGGGCTGGTGATTGTGCTCTCGGATCTGCTGGATGACGCCGATGAGATTATCGCGGGGCTGAAGCACTTCCGTTACCAGCGCCACGAGGTGATTGTGTTCCACATTCTGGATCCGCGCGAGCGCGATTTTGCGTTCCCGCGCGAGGCGGTGTTCAAGGATATGGAGACGGGCGAGGAGATCACCACGCTGCCGTACCAGATCAAGAGGGACTATGCCTCGGCGGTGGAGGCATTCAGTGACCGGATTTCGACGGCGTGTCGCCAGAGCAATATTGATTATCATCTGGTGGACACCTCGACGCCGTTTGACAAGGCGCTGTACGCGTTCCTGAGTAAGCGGGTGAGGATGTTTTAGGGGGGCACCAAGCGACGCGCGTTCTTCAGGAGATCCTACCCGAGGAGGGGTGGGGGAGCGGGGAGTTTTGGCCCACATGATATCTGATCCCGATCCTTCGGATCGGGGCACCCGGCGAGTGAAGATATGGAGATGTGAGAGTATGTCGAACCCATTTTCTTTTCAAGAACTCGTTAAGCCTGAGTGGTACCAGAACTACAAAGATAGCATCGAGACGCTTTGGGATGAGATCGTCTATCTCAATACCTATGAGTTTCTGCTTAGGAAGATCGGGCTATTTCCCTGGTCCCTACTTGGAGGAGTGAAGCACGAATTCTGGCGCTATGTTGAGTTGTCGTTCTATCAGACTTGCGTATCTATACTCTACCGAGCAGTAGTAGATAGGCATCATTCTGCACTCACATTGAAGAGCTTTAAAGATGACTTGAGGAAGAACCTCGTCAGTGAAGAAGTGCAGGACACCTTTGACGAACGGCTGAAAGAGATAGGCTTTAAGAAGAGGTTTAGGGAACTTGAGAAGCTCGTAAAGGAGGAGCGAAGCCATCGCATCGCTCACCTTGACAAGAGTCAGAACGTACCGCGAACGCAGATTGACAACACCGCGAGGAGTGAGTTGTACACCAGATTAGGCGAGGCAACGAGTCTGGTCAATGACTTCTTCAATGCCTTGTCGTTGGATGCTGGGAGGGCGAAGCTACCAATTGAGTACCAATCGAAGACTCTTGCTGGCGCTCCTGTGCAACCGGATGTCGAGGAATTGCTCGATTTGATTGCACGAGACAGTGCCGTCCTCAATATGCCCGAACAGCAACCTGAATTCTGGCCGATGTACAAGGATAATATCAGTGCGAAGGAAATGACGGTCCTCAACCAGTACCGGTCCAAGTTTGGATTGCCGGCTGTTTAGTATCCCAGTCCGCTCAGCTGCTCCACGACGCCATAACATTGCTCCACTAGGCAATTGGACCGGTAGAGCCCTCTGGAAAGTCTGGGAAGTCAGTTTCCTTCAGCGAAAAGCGAACAAGGAGATCGCTCTCAAGCGCCTTCAAAGTAGCATCTCCTACGATCTGAAGGACTGGAGTGAGCACATCCGGGCTTGCACCGTGACTCATCGGTGAGATTAGCCTTTGAGATAGGGCGAGGATATTGCTCTTCCAAACACCCGCAAAGTCATCGGCTTCAGCTCGACCTTCGCCGTGGATGTAGGTCTTCACTGCATCAATGAGGATTGGCCGATAGTCGCTACCGGTTGTGGACCGGAGTAGCGGAGCAAGATGGTCATCCGCTTGGTTCAGGTCTTCTACGGTGACCACGAATATGGTCTCATAGTAAGGATATAG
>CAZXRO010000290.1:0-3911 GCA_964642435.1 uncultured Ignavibacteriales bacterium | reverse complement strand
TGTTGGGCTTGAATACCGCGTTTATCGCCGTCATAAAAGAATCTTTCCAGCCCCTGTTGCGTTGCGCGCCCAACGGCGATATGAGAAGCTTCCCGTTGCAGTTGTGATGGCGTAACTGTTGGCGGACGGACCGGCCGTTGTTAGCGTTTTTTGATTCAAGGACGAAGTAGTTTTTTGCACAATCGGATGGAGGCAGATCTTCGGTCTGAGCTTAGCCGAAGCTATAAGGCGGAAACGAAGCGGTGTGGTAAAGTGTGAAGCCCGCAGCAGTGAAGGCTGTTGCGGGCTTCGATTTTTCAGGAGACCTCGGCTGTTCGTGTAGCAGCACGGCCGAGGTAGAAGAGAGGCTCTCCGTGTCCGACAGGGCGAACCCCCAGACGCGTCTCCCGTTTGCGACGACCACCTACAAGACCGACAAGCACGGCGTACTTCGCCCTGAGTTGCCGTCACGTTGTGTCTTCGCCACAGGGGCGCAGACCTGCTCTATTTTCGTCGATCACTATCGTTTTCGCAAGACCGGCCCGCGCTTCCCATTGGCAGTGGTGGGATGCTCGGTGCATCCGCGGCATCGCTATACGCTCTATCCGCCCGGGCATTTCCCCTATGGGCGTGAGCGTATGGCGCCGTATAGCCCCACGGGAGAACTCCTGCGCGATAGTGAGACCGGGCAACCGCCTTGGGAAGCGACCGTGTTCGCCGCCGTTGTGGACGCGGCAGACGGCGAGCGGTGGTCGTCGGACAGTCCGTGGGACGATTCCCGCCGTTACCGGACGCAGGGACGTCGACTGCAATGGGCCGGACGATTGGTGGGCGTCCATAAGCAACTGGATGCGGGGGTTCGCGAGCGAATCGCAACGCGCCTGGGCGTAGCAACGATGAGGCTGTTGGAAGAAGCGAAGATCTGGGTGAACGACTGGAAACGACGCGGCGAAGCAATTCTGTCGGTGCTTACAGCGATCCCGTTACAAACGTTTCTGCTGGATCGCATGTTGACCGCCGGCGTGGAAAGTGGACTGTGGCCATCGAGGGATCTGCAGCGGTGGGATGCGGATCGAAGCACTTGGAATATACTCTTCTCGCCGTCTTCCCAAAGCTCGGAACACCCCGCTACCGTTGTCCCTCAGAACCGGAGTCCACCACCCACGAATTCGCCTGATGCCGGCGTAGCCGGGACGGGCGTACTATCGAACTCATGAACGATCGACACCGTCCACCACAGACTCTCTCAGCGGAAGCGCTGATGCGCTACTTGGTGGTTGCTCAGGTTGAGGCGCTGGTGCTGGCCGGGCGGCCGGTAAACGAGGCGATCGGCGAGGTTGCCGGGCGAAAGCATGCCTATCCCGACGGTCGCCCCGTGCAGGTAAGCGTACGTACGCTACAGCGCTGGCGAGCCGCCTACGCGAAAAGCAATATCGACGGCCTCGTACCGCTCGCTCGCAGGCGTACAGAAACTTCGGAGGCGCTCAGTGATGAGTTGATCGGCTTTTTTCGTGCCGAAAAGCAGAACGATCCGCGCGCATCGGTTCCGGAGCTACTGAGACGGGCAGAAGTCCGCGGCATCATCGATGCTGATCTGCATGTCGACCGTACCACTGCCTGGCGGGCGTGCAGGCGCATGGGCCTCCCCACCCGCATTCGTCCGAGCAAGCGCGAGGGGGATATGCGCAGATGGCGTTATCCGCACCGCATGCAGTGTGTGCTCGCCGACGGCAAGCACTTTCGCGCCGGCGGCAGTCGTCTTCGTCGGGTAGCGCTGTTCTTCCTCGATGATGCCACCCGCTACGGGCTTGATGTGTTGGTGTACACCAGGGAGTGCGCAGAATTATTCCTGCACGGCGCCTACGCGCTGGTCACCAGGCACGGACTGCCGGACTTGCTGTATCTGGACCAGGGCCCCGGGTTCATCGCCAACGACACCATTGCGGTAGTGCAAGGCGGCCTGGGCGCCTGGCTCATTCACGGCAAAGCGAACTACCCCGAGGGACACGGCGCCGTGGAGCGGTTCAACCGCACCGTCGACGATCGGCTTATCAGGTCCCTTGACGGCGCCGCCGATGTCGATCCCGACTGTCGGGCTCTCACCCTTCGGTTTCGTCACTTCCTGAACCGCTACAATGACCAGCCGCACGAGACGCTCGACGACCAAACTCCCAGGCAGCGCTGGGAGGCCGGACGCCCCCTGCGATTTCCCCGGGACGAGTCCGATCTGTACCGACGATTTGTCGTTCGTGAGCCGCGTAAAGTCTCCGCCGATCACGTCATCAAAGCCGACGGTCGGCTGTGGGAAACGCCTCGTGGCCTGGGGGGCACCTGGGCAGAAGTGGCTCGACATGTCCTGGATGGCCGGTTGTGGGTGTTGCACGAGGACCGTATGGTGGAGCTGACCGAGCTTGACCCCCACGCCAACGCGACCGAGCGCCGCGGGTCCATCGACAGTAACCGGCCCTCAACCGCCGAAGGCATCCCCATCACCGCCGATCGTTTTGCTTTCGATCGGGACCTGCGCCCCGTAGTTGGTCCTGACGGCGGTTTCGACGATCCGCAGGACAAGGAGAATAATTTATGAACCTGGATCTCAGCCCGTTGGGCTTCCGTAAGGCCCCGTTCACTCGCGAGGTTCCCGTTACCGAGCGCTTTGTGCTCGCACATCAGGCGGAGGCCGCTGAAGCGCTGGCCGCGGCGGTCGATCGGCGGATGAGTGCTGCTCTTATCGCTCCGGCCGGTACCGGCAAGACGGTGGCCTTGCGGCTGTTGCTCTCCCACTTACCCGAGAGCCGTTACCAGGTTCGCTACGTTAAGGTCACCGGCCTGTCCAAACGCGACCTGTGCAAGGAGATCGCCGCCGCATGCGGGCTCTCGCCTGCCGGCATTTTCCCCGCTCTGGTGCGCAAGCTGCAGGAAGCCTTCGAACACGCCTCCGGAGCCGACGGGCTGCGCTGCGTGATCGTACTGGATGAGGCTCACGATCTGCGCCCTGAATCGCTGGCCATGCTTCGCCTGCTGACCAACTTCGACATGGACAGCCGGCTTGTGGTCTCGCTGGTACTGGCCGGTCAACCCCCGCTCAGGACGCTCCTGGGCCGTCCCGAACAGACGGCGATGGCTCAGCGTCTTGCCCATTTCGCCACCTTGCGCCTACTCTCCCGCGATGAGACTCATTCTTACCTCGTACATCGCTGCCGAATCGCCGGCGCTCAGACCGACCCTTTCGACAGCGACGCCCACCAGGCGATCTTCGAAATGAGTCGCGGCAACCTGCGCGCCATCGATCGGCTTGCTCTCAAAGCCGTAGAACTGGCGGCTCAAGCTTCCGCTTCAGCCGTCTCTTCGGGTGAAGTGATCGCCGCACGCAGCCTGGTATTGCCATGAACCAGTCCCTTCCCACGCTTCCCGTTCATGCCATCGACGCGGAGCCGGAAGCGGCTCAATGGCTCGTGCAGGACCTCTGGGGCGCATGTGCGGTCGGCGTGATCGGCGGGGCGCCGAAAGCTTGTAAGTCCATGTTGGCGCTGGATCTCGCTGTTTCAGTTGCTTCCGGCACCGCTTGCCTCGGCCGATTCGAGGTACACACACCGGGACCGGTACTGGTGTATCTCGCCGAAGACACCTTGCCTCGTGTGCGCGATCGCGTAGCTCAATTGTGCCGTCACCGAGGCATCGCGCTGCAAAGCCTCGCGCTTCACGTGGTCACCGCCCCATGCCTTCGCCTTGACCTCGAGAGCGATCGACGCGCTTTAAACCAGACACTGGCGGCGCTTCACCCAAAACTGCTGGTGCTCGATCCGCTGGTACGTTTGCATCGCCTGGATGAGAATAGCGCCGCCGACGTCTCCGCTCTGTTGGGCTTCCTCCGCGAGATTAACCGCCGTCACCAACTCGCCCTCGTGCTCGTTCACCATATGGCCAAGCGT
>CAZXRO010000289.1:0-3920 GCA_964642435.1 uncultured Ignavibacteriales bacterium | reverse complement strand
CCGAGTGAGGTCTCGACCGCCGCCCTAATCCCAGACGTACACTTTGTCCCGCTTGTAATCGACCGTGATCTTGTGCTTGAACAGGAATGTCGCCCCCACGATCCCCTCAAACTCGGCTCGCGGCACCGAACGCTTCAGCTGCGTCAGATCTGCCACCACCACCGCGCAATTCTCGGTGACCGCCTCGCCCAGCTGCGCCTTCGCCACCCGCTGCACCTCGCGTTCTTTCGTGCTCAAACCAAGCTCCTCGGCCAGCTTCGGGCTGAGCGTCGTGAACGAGGCGCAATAGTCCAGGATCATCGGCACCGTCGTCTCATCGTTGAACGTCACCTCCACCAGGATCAGGTGCTTGTACTGATCGTATTCGATTGTGCTGTACTTCTTCCCGGACAAGAACCGTGGCTGGTCCGTTTGAATCGTCAACTCGTGATTCGGGTAGTCTACCGTGATCCAGAATCGCTTGAGGATATTGTAGCCAATCAACCCATCGGGATTCCCATACCGGTCCTCCCCTGTCAGTTGGTGTATGTCGATTCCCATTGCCCGTTGATTGTACACTCGCTCGTCGGCCACCTCGATCGAGCGCAAACTGATCATCGTCACCTTGCTCGTGCCTTCCACCCCGACAACATCGCGCTGCGTGGCGGCGTCCGACATTCGCAGATCATGCCTGCGTGCGAACTCCCGATCGATATACAGATGATCCGCACCGGTGTCGATTCCGAACACCCCCTTCACGTTTCCATTGAGTACGACGGGGACTTCCACCAGCCCACGCATGGGGTCAAACGGGATGGTTGCGGCCAGTGCTCCAGCAGCAATGAACATCGCGCACAGGACAATCAAAGCCGCCGGTGCGCCAATTGTGTGTGACTTGAAGACGCTATGCATTACTTGCCTTGTCGGCGTTGAATCGGCGGATCTTTATCGCCTCACTTCGGAGTAGCGACGGATATACACCACCAGCCCGCCAAGCATGATGATGGTCGTTCCGAGCCAAACCAGGTTAATCAGTGGGCGCTTGGACAAATCTATGACCAGCCGGTCCTCAGGCATGTCATCTAAGAGGCCCGGCACCGCCAGCACCACCGCTTGCTGATCGGCCAGAATGTCCTTAATGATCACCTGTCCGCCCGGATTGCCCGGCAGTTCAGCGGGAATCTCCTTCAGGCCTTCGGCACCCGGCTCCATCACCAACGCTGGTCTGAGATTCAGCGTATCGGAACCACGCACCGCTGTCAGCAGTGCCTCCACCCGGACGTCCTCGGAGCCCATCGCGTGCTCGTTCATGGCGAATCGCTCAAACGTGATTTCGTACTCGCCCACTCTTTTCGTCTGTCCGCGCTGGATCACCAGTCCACCCTGCTGGCCGCCCAGTTCCTCGATCTGCTCCGGCGACATATACAAATCGTACAGCAGCTCTTTCTTGATGAACGGCCGCTTCATCATCCCCTTCATCCGCTCGGAGAAGTACAGTTCTGGCTGCGCCTCAGTCATCTTGCCGCCCTCTATGATCTCCAGCAGTAAACGGTTCTGAGGACGCGTGATCTCGTGCTCCATCCCCTTGTAAATCACCTCGCGCCCAAACGCTGTCTTGGTGTCGCCGCGATCGAGAATCAGCTTCTCGCTGCTGACAAATGCCGAGGACGCCAGCACCCCGACAACCATCAACGCGAACCCCAAATGCGACACCTGCGCCCCGACAACTCGCCAGCCACCGGAGGCCACGCGCACGATACCGATTGCATTAGCCACCACTGCCATCGAGGCCACCGAAAACAGCGCGAGGTACATCGGCTCCCGTACTCCCAGCAGCACGCTGATCACCAGCCCGACAACCAGCCCGACCAGCGGCAGAATCATCCGTCGGAGCAGCTGGGCATGCAGCAAATATATCAACCCCGACATCCCCACCAGCGCGATCG
The DNA here is from genome assembly GCA_964642435.1 of uncultured Ignavibacteriales bacterium. Classification (GTDB taxonomy): domain Bacteria; phylum Zixibacteria; class MSB-5A5; order GN15; family FEB-12; genus WJKG01. The sequence continues at coordinate 1,995 of CAZXRO010000289.1, read as the reverse complement.
CCACCGTTGCCACCAACGACTGGCCCAGCGCAAAATAGAACACGCCGAACGAAATCAGCAGCATTGCAGAGGCCACAATTGCCAGCTTTCCCCGCCAGTTATTCAATGCGTACGACACTCCGGCTGTCATGGGGGCAAACGCCACGAACAGGCAATACAGCACGGCAAATGGCAGCGCGAATGAGTTATAGGTAGCCACGTCGGCCGCCCGCGGATTATCTGTAAATGCCATTGTCAGAAGCGGCAACGAAGTCCAGAACAGCACGATGATCGAGAACACCGTCAGCAGGATCATCCCCGCGAAGAGCGAGAAGCGTCGTGTGAAGAAATTGTAGTCGAACGGTTTCGAGTCAACTGATCCTGCCCTCCAGACAAGCAGCCCCGCCGCCAGCACCGCGTATCCAATCAGAAACGCCACCAGCCACGAGTTCTGCCCCAGATCGACAAACGAATGCACCGAAAAATCGGCCAGCACCCCTGAGCGCGTGAGGAACGTCCCATAGACCACCAGCACAAATGTGAATGCTGTCAGCGCCAGGTTTGTGCGCCTGAAGGCTCCGGTTCGCTTCTCAAGGATCAGTCCGTGCAGCAGCGCCAGCGACACCAACCACGGAATGAACGAACTGTTCTCCACCGGGTCCCAGGCCCAGTAGCCGCCCCAGCCGAGTGTCTTGTAGGCCCAGTACCCGCCGAGGATGTTGCCCGCACCCAGCATCAGGGCCGTCATGGCCACCCACGGAAACACGCGAACGGCCCACTCATCATACCTGTTGCGGATGAGCGCAGCCATGGCAAATGCAACCGCCACCCCCGCCATGGCATATCCCACAAACACAATCGGCGGATGGATCACCATCCAGGGATCGCGAAGCAGATCATTCAGCCCGGCCCCATCAGGCGAGTAGAACGGCATCAGTTCGAAGGGCGACACCTGCGTCATCAAGACCAGCAGGAACATATTCACCAGCGTGAGGACCACCATTGCCGGCAGCCGGTACCCTCCCCCGTGACTGAGAATCTGGTAGCCGAACAGCGCACTCAGAAGCAGCCACAGCAGGTACGTTCCGGCCTGTCCGGCCCAGAACGCTGCGAGCTTGTAGAAGAACGGCTGGGTCGATGACGAGTACTCCCACACGTACCGAAACGCGAAATTGTCACTGAAAATGAGATAATAGAGATATGCCGAGGCCAGCAGGGCCGCTGTCGTCAACACATGATAGGCACGAATTCCCAGCGACTCAAGCCGCTCAGCACCGCGCGCGGCACGCGCAAATGAGAATCCCGCCACGATGTTGAACGCCAGGGCCAGCCAGATAAGCAGTTCGCCCGGTGTGGCCACATTCATTCGCTATACTCCCGAGCTGCCCTGGGCCTGTTGATGCTTCTCGATGTCCTGGTAGTCCTCGCTGCCCTCGCCCTGGTATTTCGAGGGGCACTTCACCAGAAGCTGCTCGGCTACAAACTCGCCGTTCTCAGCCTTACCCTTGGCTACCACCGAGGTCGCCTGGTCGAAATTACCCGGCACGACTCCGTAATAGACCACATTCAGCCGCTCGGCATTGACCGGGCTTTCTGCGTCAGCGTCATACAGCGCGAACTCCAGTCGGGTCTTCTCGGCATCGTAACGCTTGGTGTCAAAATCTATCTTGCCCATCACCTGCACCGTTCGGTCGGCCTGACGAGCCTGTTCGATCGGCACGTACTGAATCGTTGTCTTCATAAACGCGGTCGCCCCCCACACCACAAAAACAACCACGACCAGCGCGCCAATGATATACTTCACTGTCACTGTATTTTCTTCTCCAGGTTCCTGACTTTCCTGTCAAGCCGCATCACCATAGCAAACACGCCGACCCATACCACCAGGGCTACGATCAGCGCTACATAATTACCGTCCATATCACATCTCTTCCTTTACAAGCATTATACGCCGCACGGTGCGCAATCGGCAACCGAGTCTGAACAACCACACAAACAGTGCCGTAAAGGCAATCA
>CAZXRO010000288.1:0-3936 GCA_964642435.1 uncultured Ignavibacteriales bacterium | reverse complement strand
TTCGCTCCCCATTCACCAATCACACCGCTACCCAGGAAGTGACAACGTCACTCCCATCGTGCTGTGGCACCTGTGACGCAAAGCAGCTACCTTCAATCTGCCATCCTCCCCCTCGCTACCACAAAAGTGACAACGTCACTCCCATTCGATTGTGGCGGGGGGTTTGGAGGAAATATCATAGGTCACCCGGTTCACACCCGGCACATTGCGGATAATCAGGTTCGACACCTCCGCCAGAATATCCGGATCAATCCGCGCCCAATCCGCCGTCATGGCGTCGGTCGAGGTCACCGCCCGAAGCGCCACCACGTTCTCATATGTCCGCTCGTCCCCCATCACTCCCACCGCCTTCACCGGCAGCAACACCGCGAATGCCTGCCAGATATCGTTGTAGATCCCGTGACGGTTCAGCGCATCGATGAATATCGCGTCCACCTCGCGAAGCACATTACATCGCTCGTGGGTCACCTCGCCGAGTATCCGCACCGCCAATCCCGGTCCCGGGAACGGGTGCCGGTTGATGAATGATTCCGGCAATCCCAGCACTTTGCCCAATGCGCGCACTTCATCCTTGAACAACTCGCGAAGCGGCTCGACCAGCTTGAGCTTCATACGGTCTTTGAGTCCGCCAACATTGTGGTGTGACTTGATCGTCACCGAGGGCCCCTTGAAACTGACCGACTCGATCACATCGGGATACAGTGTCCCCTGCGCCAGATAGTCAATCTCCCCCAGCCGCTCCGCCTCGTCCTCGAACACATCAATGAACGTGTTACCGATAATCTTCCGCTTCTTCTCCGGATCGACCACCCCCGCCAACCGCGCCAGGAACGTGTCGGCCGCGTCGACAGGATGCAGATTGATCTTCAACGACTCAAGCATCGCCGTCACATCCTCGAACTCGTTCTTGCGAAGCAGCCCGTTGTTGACAAACACCGCGTGCAGCTTCTCGCCAACCGCCTCCTTGAGCACCATGGCGGCGACTGTCGAATCCACCCCGCCGGAGATACCCAGCACCACCTTGCCGTCTTTCACCTGCTCGCGCACCTTGCCTACCGCGAGATCAACAAATGCTTCCGTGCTCCACTCTCCCGAGGCACCGCAGATATCGAATAGGAAATTATGCAGGATGTCTTTGCCCTTTTCGGTATGGTGCACCTCCGGATGAAACTGCAGCCCGTACAACCGGCGCTCTTCATCGGCGATCGCAGCCACTTCCAAAGACTCCGTCGAACCGATCAACTCAAACCCCGGCGGCATCTTGCGAATCGAATCGCCGTGCGACATCCACACCTGGCTCCCTTGCGGCAATCCCCGGAAAAGACCGTCATCCTTGCGGACACTCAGTTTCGCTCGCCCGTATTCTCGGTTCGAGGATGGCACCAATTCGCCACCCAGCAAGTCCGCCATCAACTGCATGCCGTAGCACAAACCCAGAATCGGCTTACCCAGGCTGAACACGCGCTTGTCGATCCTCGGCGCCAGAGGATCGCTCAGCGAGGCCGGGCCGCCCGAGAAGATAAATCCCTTCACATTCCCCTCAGAAAACGCCGTCAGGTCATCCGTGCAGGGCACCATCTCGCAATAGACCTTTGCCTCGCGCACCCGTCGGGCGATCAGTTGCGTATACTGCGACCCAAAATCAACTATGACAATCAGTTCCTGATGATCAGCCATCGCTGCCTCCCTTGGCGAGTCGTCCCTTGATGATATTGTCATGCCTGAATTCTTCCTTGGCCCCCGGATAATCCAGCATGTAGTGCAGCCCCCGCGACTCCTTTCGCGACAGCGCACTCCGCACTATCAACTCGGAGACAGTCGCCATATTGCGAAGTTCCACCACATCATACGTCGCCGGCGTCGCCAGGTAATACTGCTCAATCCCCTCCTTGATCTGCTGAATACGCTCCAGTGCCAGCTTCAGCCTGTCCTCCGTCCGCACGATCCCGACAAAATCCGACATCACCCGGTTCAACTCGTTCCGGTCGTGCGCAATCAACACCTTCTCCCTGGGGTAACGAAGCGAGGAAAACAGCGGCGTATCAATATGATCCGACTCCAGCCGGCCGGATTCCTTTAAATACGCCGTCGCCTTGTCTGCGGCGCGACGAGCCATCACTACCGCCTCCAGCAACGAGTTCGAGGCCAACCGGTTCGCCCCGTGCATGCCCGTCATGGCCACTTCGCCGGCAACATACAAGCCGTGCAAAATCGTCTGGCCGGAGATATCAGACACCACACCGCCACAGGAATAATGCGCCGCCGGTACCACCGGCAACGAGCGCTGAGTCATGTCGAAACCGCGACGCAGGCACTCTTTGTAAATATTCGGGAATCGCTTCTTGATAAAACCCGCGTCCAGATGTTGCACATCCAAAAGCACGTACTCCTCGCCGGTCTCCTTCAACTCCCGGTCAATCGCCCGCGCCACCACATCGCGAGGCGCCAGCTCCTGCAACTCATGCGCATCCTCCATAAAATAGCGACCATCCACACTCTTGAGCCGCCCCCCTTCACCACGAACCGCCTCGCTGATCAGAAACGGCCACCGCCCCGGCGTGTAGAGCGCCGTCGGATGAAACTGGTTAAACTCCAAATTACCCACCGACACCCCCGCCCGGAACGCCATCGCCTGACCATCCCCCGTCGCGATCTTCGGATTCGTATTGTGAAAATACACCTGCCCCAGCCCGCCGCTCGCCAGCATCGTCACCGGCGCATAGAATGCATCAAAGGTACCGTTCCGCTCCGAAAACACGAATGCCCCCGCACAGTATTCTTCCCCTGCCTCCTCGTAGGACATCAAGTCAAGAGCCATGTGATCTCGGAAGAAATCGACATTCCCCGCCGCACGACACGCCACAATCAACGCCCGTTCCACCTCCCGCCCCGTGAAATCGGCCGCATGCACTACCCGCTTGTGCGAATGCCCCCCCTCGCGCCCCAAATCGTATGCACCGTCCTGGCGAGTGAACTTCACCCCGTAGCTGACCAGCTCCTCAATCACCCGCGGACTGTCCTGGACTATCTGACGGACAACCTCCTCCTTGCACAATCCCCCACCCACACGAATCGTATCACCGACATGCGCCTCGACCGAATCCGTCCCCGCCAGCACCGCCGCAATACCACCCTGGGCACGGTTGGTGCTCGTGTCCGACTCACCCTTCTTCGTAATGATGGCTATCGATCGATCGGGGTTCTGCTCCGATACCTTCAGCGCAAAGAACAAACCGGCAATGCCGCTGCCGATCACCAGGATATCGTAATGGCGCTCCATCAGGCGCTCCGTTTCGCCAAATGTAATCTGTCAACGATATGTGCGATCAACTTCTCTTCTCCCGGATCCAGGTCCACTGTTTGTGAAAGGTAATATGTCTCACGGCCAAAATCAAAATCACTAAGCTTTACCCAATCCTTGCCCGTCGTCACAATAACGTCCGAGTCGGCCCCATCAGCAAGTCCCCTGATCCGCTCCAGCAGTTCACTGTCGTACTGTTGATGATCCGACAACTCCAGCGCATAATCCAGGTCACCCGACAACGCCTGGACCTGCTTGCGCAACGGCTTGAAATTCCCCACCCCCGCAAACAAGAACACCGACTTGTCCTCCAGATACTTTACCGGCAACCGCCGCCCGCGTCCCACCAGGTCACCGCTGCCAAACTGCGCGTGATACAACTCCACTTTCGGATTGACCCGGCTCAACCGTCTGCGAACGGCACTCAAGTCAGGCGCGAAATTTGCCCGCGTGATCACAATCACATCAGCCCGCCGCAACGATCGTATCGGCTCGCGAAGCAACCCGTAGGGAAACATGTGCAAAAACTTCTTTGTCACCGCCCCGTCATACGTTACCAAATCCAGATCGCGACACAACCGCCGATGCTGGAAACCATCATCCACGATTATCACATCCACTTCACCCGTTGCCGC
>CAZXRO010000287.1:0-3947 GCA_964642435.1 uncultured Ignavibacteriales bacterium | reverse complement strand
ACGTGGATTGCGCCCTGTTTGGTGCTATCACTTCGATGCCCAAAGAGGAGTGCGAGAAGGAACTTGTCCCGGAGCTCCAGGGTAAGGGGCATGTATATGCCTCGCCGATTGTTCGGTTGCGCCAGGAGTTTAACCTTCGCACCAACCTTCGCCCGTGCAAAGCATATCCGGGCAACCCGCTGAACTACAAGGATGATATCGACCTGGTGGTGTTTCGTGAGAACACCGAGGATCTGTATGTGGGGATCGAATTCCACCCGTTGCCGGACGAGGTGCGGGAGGTGGTGAAGAAGCACCACAAGAAGATGGCTCGGTTTGACAACACGCCGGGGAACGAGATCGCGGTGAGTTTGCGCGTCAACACCAAGACCGGTTGCCGCAATATCATTACGGACTCATTCGAGTATGCCAAGAAACACGGCTACAAGACCGTGACAGTCGTTGAGAAGCCGAATGTTGTGCGCGAGACCTCGGGCCTGATGGTCCGTACCGCGCGCGAGGTGGCCAAGAACTACCCCGGAATCGAGCTGTGGGAGACCAATATCGATGCCATGTGCATGTGGCTGATCAAGAACCCGAACGACTACGGGGTGCTGGTGACCTCGAACATGTTCGGCGATATTGTCTCGGATTTGTGTGCGCAGCTGGTTGGCGGGTTGGGGTTTGCGGCCAGCGGAAACATTGGCGACAACCTGGCGGTGTTCGAGCCGACCCACGGTAGCGCGCCGAAGTATGCCGGGCAGTACAAAGTGAACCCGATGGCGATGTTGCTGTCGGTGAAGCTGATGTTCGACTGGCTGGGCGAGACCGACAAGGGTGTCACGCTGGATCAGGCGATGGCCGCTGTTATCCAGGAAGGCAAGGCGCGCACCTATGATATGGGTGGCAGCAGCACAACCCTGGAGATGGCGGAGGCCGTTGCAGCGAAGCTCTGATCTGATCTCATAGTGGACCGATTATAGGGCGGAGCCGCTGGCTTCGCCCTTTCTCTTTGCTGTTGGTTTCCCGTTCTGGACGTTTGTATGATGACGCAGGCGGTGCTATATTGTGGGCATGAGGGAGAGTCACGTCATGCGGGCTATGGTGATTGCAGGCCTGGTTGTCGGAGCACTGCTGATTGGCTGTTCCGATGATGAGCCATCGAACCCTGCCGCTACCGAGGTCGGGCTGGACTCGCTGATCGATATCCAGATTGTCACGCTGTTTGTACCGCTGGAAATCGAGGGTGCCGAGCGGGTGGTGATTCATCTGTACGATGTCGACGGGCATTACCTGGCGACGTTGCTCAGTCGCGATCTTGAGGGTCAGCACGCGATCTACCAGACAGCAGACGCCGTCATGCTGAGTGATGGTGAGTCCGACGAAGTGCTGTTGCGTCACGAGGACTATGACTCAGGGGTGTATTTCATCAAGCTGTGGGTTGGGGATGAGAACTCGACGCGGTCGCTGGTTATCCCGCCGCATTCGGGTTAGTATCATGCTTTGACAGGGGGCTGTCTACGTGCGCCTACTCGCAGGGTGGCGGGGCTGATCCTCCACCGAACAGGTATACGGCAAGGGATGTGAGGTCCTGGATGTTCATGACGCTATCGGCGTTGATATCGGCCTCATCGGGGCAGCCCGGCGGCTGGGCATTCTCGAAAAGAAATGTCACCAGCGAGGTCATATCGGAAATGTTGACGAGGTCGGCCGGGTCATTGTTGACATTGCCGCGTATTCCCACACAGCAGCAGGCATCGCCGATACCATCGCCGTCGGTATCCGTCTGGTCGGGATTCGGCGTCTCGGGGCAGTTATCGACAGGACAGATGCCGGCTGCATAGCCGGGATCTCCGAGACCATCGCCGTCGCTATCGGTGCACTCATCGCAGGCGTCGCCGATGCCATCGGAGTCAGCGTCGGCCTGGTCGGGGTTGGGTGTGTCGGGGCAGTTATCGTCCCAATCGGGGCGGCCATCGTCATCGGGGTCGTTGAGCGTGACGGTCACGCGGAATCCACACAGACCGATGTTGCCGGAGGCGTCTTCGGCGGTGACCAGAACCATTGTCATCCCCTGTTCGAAGTATGATCCCGGCGGCGGGTTGGACCAGACCTGTACGCCGGGGCAATTGTCCTCGGCGGAGAATGAGTAGTCGACAAAGGCGCCATAGTGGCCGGAGTCATTGACTGTCTGGAGATCACCGCCGCAGAGAGCTATAGGGAGCTGGGTGTCATAGACGGTGACGGTGAAGCTGCACGTGTCGGCGTTGCCCATGATGTCGGTCGCGATCACCTGGACGGGTGTTTCGCCTATGTCGAAAGAGGTGCCGGAGGGCGGGTTGGCGGTCACGGTGGCGAAAGGGCAGTTATCATTGACGTCGATATCGAACATGACCACAGCGCCGCATTCGCCGGGGGCAGCGGGGACAGCGGTGTCGGCGGGGCAAATGGCGGTGGGGGGCTGGTTATCCTGGACGAAGATTTCGAACTGGCAGGTGTCCTTGTTGCCGGCGGGATCGGAGGCGATACATATGACACTGTTGTTGCCGACGGTGAAGAACGATCCCGATGGTGGTTCGCAGATGGTGGTCACGCCGGAGCAGTTGTCCGTCGCCTCGACGGTGTAATACACGACCGTGCCGAACTGGCCCGGGGCGGTGGCGACTGTCGTGTCAGCGGGGCAGGTGATGGTTGGTGGCTCGGTGTCCTGCACGGTGATGGTGAAGCCGCAGGTATCGGCATAGCCGGCCGAGTCGAGAGCGATGCAGGTAATGTAGTTCTCTCCGACCGGGAAGCTTGAGCCTGATGGCGGGTTGCAGGCGATGGTGGCGCCGGGGAAGTTGTCGTAGACTGTGGCCGAGAACTCGACCGTTGCCGCGCACTGTCCGGGAGTGGCCGCGACAGTGGTATCAGCGGGACAGATTGCGATGGGTGGTTCTTCGTCAATGGCGCTCATCCATATGCCGCCGTTATGGAAGTCGATCTGGCGCTGCATGGAACCGCCCGATCCGGATGCGCTGTCGCAGGAGGCGGGGGCGCCGTGAATGGTCGGGAAGGGGGTGTTGTCGGTGATGAGGATGTCGGTATAGCCGTTGAAGTCGTAGACGTCGGCGGAGCCGATGAGGACATCGCCGCTCTGGTCGGAGATGGTGTTGTCGCCGCAGTCGAACCAGATCCATTTGATGGGGATAAACTGGTCGGTCAGTGCGGTATCGCAGGCGGTGAGGAACGTGACCACGGCCAGAGTGCCGGAAGTGTCGGCGTAGCAGGAGGGGTGGTAAGGGCCGTTGTTTATGTCGGCGATGGAGATTATCCGATAGCTGCTCTGGGGGGCGGGAGTGTGGGAGAAGTATTCCCAGCCGCAGACGATCAGCAACTCGCCGGGGGCGGCGGACTGGACAATCAGGGAGGGATCGTGCTGGAATATCAGGTCAAAGCCGCCAAGGGGCTGAGACTCGGTATTGTCTAAGGTGATACCGGCATTGACATACGTCTGCGGCAGGGCGCCGGTGATACGATCGAGCCGGATTGCCATATTGGCAAGAGCGGTATGGAATATCACAGTGCTCAGAAAAAGCGACAGGAGCAGCTTTTTCATGTGACCTCCGTAAGGTGCTTATCGGGGGCAACCCTGATCGTTCTGCGTGGTTGCGGTTACCCTCGGAAATTATCACAAACTGGGTATGGTCTGTTTGGCCTTGAATTTTCGCTATTGTATTATGTCGGCAGTTCCTCCTGCGTTGGTTAACGGAGTCTGCGGGGTAGACAATTGGTCGTCACAGGTAAACTAAGGGGTTATGGCGGGATTATGCAAACAGAATCCGGGGTTGCAGGCTGGGGATGTGGCTTGGTCGGGCGGCTCGGGCAGGCCGGGAGGTCTGCCGCGCAGAAGGGCGTGGGGTTCTCGAACAATCTGCCGTCCTTACCTGTAGTCATTGCGAGGACCGCCGCGCCTTCGGGCGCGCAGG
>CAZXRO010000286.1:0-3965 GCA_964642435.1 uncultured Ignavibacteriales bacterium | reverse complement strand
AAACCGAAGGGGGCAGCCATGATATAGCTCAGGCGGGAGCCCTCATAGATAACCGCATTGGAATCGGTAACCAGCTCCTGCGCGGCCGGTGTTGCTGCGGCCAGAGCCAGAACAGATGCGATCAGCACTACAATGCGAACAATTTGTCTCATATCAGCCTGTATCGGCAACCAACGATGTTCAGCTTAGCCCTTACGTGCCAACAGCGTCCTCTGATCTCACGCTCAGCGCCGAAAAAAGACACTCCGGCGCTCGCATTTACTTGTTTTGTGGGCCTTGTGATCGTATTTTCCGCTTTATTCCGATGCTGAACATGACAACAGAACATACACTTACCATCAACCACACAACAACTTGAGGTTTGCTATGGCTGGAATTGTTGGCTACGGCGCCCATATACCCCGACATCGGATCAAAGTCGAAGATATCGCGGGCGTATGGGGAGCCGACGCGCCCAGTTACAAAAAGGGCCTGATGCTGCGTGAGAAGTCGGTGCCTCCGCCCGACATGGATACCATCACGCTTTCGGTCCAGGCGGCGCGTAACGCATTGAAACGAGCTTCCCATGTCAATCCCGCCGATATCGGCGCTATCTACATCGGTTCGGAATCTCATCCGTATGCCGTGAAGCCCTCCGGCACGGTGGTCGGCGAAGCTGTCGGCATCACTCCGCACGCCCACTGCGCCGATTTCGAGTTCGCCTGTAAGGCCGGGTCCGAGGCGATGTTCGTCGGCCTGTCTCATATCGACTCCGGCGCAATGGACTACTGCCTGTCGATCGCGGCCGACACCTCCCAGGGTGCCCCTTCCGATGCTCTGGAGTACTCCGCGGCCGCCGGCGCTGCGGCGTTCATTATGGGCAAGGACAAACTGGTCGCAGAGTGTCTGTTTACACACTCGTATATGACCGACATGCCGGATTTCTGGCGACGGGAACACGAGTTCTATCCGCAGCACGGCGGACGCTTCACCGGCGAGGAGGCCTACTTCGCGCACACACTGGGCGCCAGCAAGGCCATCCTGGAGAAGTCCGGAATGAAGCCCGAGGACTTCAAGTACGCGGTGTTCCACCAGCCCAACGGCAAGTTCCCGCAGCGCGTCTCGCGCATGCTCGGATTCACCCAGGAACAGATCGATCCCGGCTGGCTGGCACCTCGCCTCGGCAACACCTATTCGGGCGCCTCGCCGATCGGCCTGACCGGTTGTCTCGATGTATCCAAACCGGGCGATTTGATCTTCATGTGCTCCTATGGCTCCGGCGCGGGCAGCGATGCTTTCATCTGGAAGGTCACCGACCGCATCGAGGAAGTCCGCGAGAAAGCCGTCGGCACCCACAAGCTGCTCGATGAAAACAAAATGTACGTCGACTACGGCACCTATGCCAAGTTCCGGCGGAAAATTAAAAAGAACGATTAGGAGGTGACTCTCATGCGCACAGTATGTGTAGTTGGTGTCGGCATGAGCCAGTGGGGCGAGGTATGGCGCCGGTCCCTCCGTCAGCTCTTCGTCGATGCCGCCAGCGAGGCTATCAAGAACTCCGGAGTGGATCATCTGGATTCGCTCTATGTCGGCTGCATGTCCAGCGGATTGTTCGTTGGACAGGAACATCTCGGATCAGTCATGGCTGATTATCTCGGCATGCGCGGGCTTCCTGCCATGCGGGTCGAGTCGGCCTGTGCCTCCGGTGGCATGGCCATCCGGGCGGCGTTTATGGAAGTCGGCTCGGGCATGTCGGACATCGTCATGGCCAGCGGCGTCGAAAAGATGACTGACTGCGATGGCGACCAGGCAACCTATGCCCTGGCCACCGCCGCCGATCAGGAATACGAGGTCTTCCACGGGGCCACGTTCCCCGGCCTGTATGCCATGATGGCCCATGCCCACATGGCCAAGTATGGCACTACCCGCGAGATGCTCTCGCAGGTGGCCGTCAAGAACCATGACAACGGCGCGCTCAACCCGGTGTCACAGTATCCCTTCAAGATCACGAAAGAGGCTGTCGAGTCCGGCGTGATGATCGCGGACCCGTTGCATATCCTCGACTGTTCGCCGATCACCGATGGCGCCGCGGCGGTAATCGTAACCACCGAGGAAATCGCCAAGAAGCTCGGCAAGCCCTATCTCAAGATTCTTGGCACCGGCGCTGCGACCGACACGATTGCGTTGTATCAGCGTCCCGACATGACGACGATCAAGGCAGCGACACTCGCCAGCGAGCGCGCCCTGAAGATGGCCGGCAAGAAGATCACCGATATCCAGTTTGCCGAAGTGCATGACTGCTTCACGATTGCCGAGCTGGCCATTTTGGAGTCGATCGGTGTCTATGAGCCGGGCAAGGCCGGGCAGGCGACGCTGGCCGGTGAGACGGCCCGCGATGGCAAGTTCCCGGTGAACACCTCTGGTGGCCTGAAATCCAAGGGACACCCGGTAGGAGCAACCGGTGTCGCCCAGATGGTCGAGGTGTACAAGCAATTGACCGGTCAGGCCGAGGGTGAGCGCCAGCTCAAGAGTTCACCGAAGGTGGCGATGACCCAGAACATGGGCGGCTCGGGCGGCAGCTCGGTTGTCCATATTGTGGAGGTGGCGTGATGAATATGTTCAGTGCCCGCGCCTGGCGGGAACACCCGCAGCGCTATCGGATGGAAGCCGCCAAGTTCAAAAAGAGCGGCAAGACCTACTTCCCACCGCGTGATATCGATCCCGAAACCGGCGATACCGAATACGAGATCGTCGCCCTGCCGGAGACCGGCAAGGTGCTTACCTATACCGTCATCCGCGTCGCCCCGGGACAGTGGAGCGATCAGTCGCCCTATGGCCTGGCAGTGGTGGAGATGGACGATGGTACCCGCGTGTGCGGCCAGATGACCGACTGCGATGTTAACGAGATCAAGATCGGCATGGAGGTCAGGGCGGAATTCCGCCGGCTCCAGACCGAGGGCCACAGCGGCGTGCTGAGCTACGCACACAAGTTCGTACCCAAGTGGTATTGAGCGTGATGTAGCTCATCATTCGATATGTCTATTCTGGCAGGGGTCCTTCGCGGGCCCCTGCTTCTTTGTGCTTGCGACTATCCAGTTGTACGGTAGGACGCCGAAGGTGTCCTGCCAGTGTTGTAGTACAGCGATGTCGAAACCTCGCTTCGCGATCCGCCTTCGGCGGACAGGGGTTTCGACCTACAATTCGACCTACAATGTGCTGGATCGAATGTTCACGATGGCAGGACCCCTTCGGGCTCCTTCCCTACGGCTACAGCCTGGCTCCCGGGAGTGGCTGGTAACCGAGACATGGTGCGCGGCAGAACGCCCTTGGCATTCTTCCCTTGTCTCCTGTTGCCATCTCCCCCGTTCTCTCGTATATACCACTGAATGAAGGACTACTACGCCATACTCGGGGTTGAGGACTCGGCCGATGAGGAGCAGATCAAGTCTGCCTTCCGCAAGCGGGCGATGGAGTACCACCCCGACCGCAACAAGGCCCCCGATGCCCACCAGAAGTTTGTCGAGATAACCGAGGCATACGAGGTCCTTCGCGACCCCAACAAGCGCAGCCGCTATGACCAGATGCGCCGCCTGGGGGCGACCCAGCAGGCGTATGAGCAGTCGCAGCGCCGCGATCAGTCGTTCTACCAGTGGCAACAGCAGGCCCGCACCCGCGGCTCCGAGTACGCGGATATGTCGTATGAGGAGTTCAATGAGGCGATGATGAAGGCGTTCGCCCAGATGGGCGCGCAGGCGGTGTATGAGGTCAAGCTGGGATGCCTTCGCTGGGTGTGGATCATCGCGGGGGCGCTCCTGGGCCTTGCGGCGCTGGTGATGTGGCGACGCAACCCCATTCTGGCGCTGGTGTGTATCGGATTCTCGGCGTACTTCCTGATCAAGGCCTCATCGGCGAAATCGCAGTCGAAGATGCACTTCCATTACCGGAAAGGGCCGTAGGGGGGTGTAGAAACGAGTCCTGGTAGGGCA
>CAZXRO010000285.1:0-3972 GCA_964642435.1 uncultured Ignavibacteriales bacterium | reverse complement strand
GACGGTCAACGGTACCTCGGCTGCGCCCTTCGTCGCGTCCTCAAGCAGCTTGTCCTTGTCGTCGGTCTGCGCCTTCATGGCGTCCATGACCTTGTCGAACGCCTCTTTGTCGGTCTCTACCAACTGAGTCAACTCCTCACGAAGTGCATCTCCCTTGTCCCTGACCTCCGAGAGCTCATCCTTGACTGCTTTGTAGGCCTTCTTACCAACAGTCAGGCGGCAAACCATGCTCGTGAGCGCCGCAGCCAGGGCGCCAGCATGAGCAGCCACCGAACCACCGCCGGGAGCCGGCGATGACGACGCGACATCATCAATGAACGTCTCCTCAGGCGCCGCAGCTGCCGTACCACCCGCCTCCTTGAGCTTTTCCTCGAGAATCTGAGCCTTGGAGAAGTTCTCCAGACGAAGGTACCACTCGGAGACATCGGCCAAGGCATCATTGGGAACGAGACCAACTATCTCAGAGGAGGTGGCCATCACACCCCAACGCGCCGCCTCCGACTTGATCGTCTCGAAGACACGGAAGATCGGCGTCTTGGTATAGTTGACCAGGTTCATGGAAATCTGCACCTGGTCGCGCTCCTTGATCTCGAAACCAAGCGCCTTGACAAACCGATAGCCGCCCTTGAGGCTACGGACGGCATCGGCGATATTGTCAGCGATCCACTTCTGGTTGGTGTTGAGGTACACGTTGAAGGCGACCAGCGGGAACCGCACCCCGATTGCAGTCGCGCCCGACTTGAGATTCATCTTCGCCGGCCCATAGTCGGGCTTGCGCGACGGATCGGTCTCGATCGCCTTCGTCAGCCCCTCGTACTCACCCTTGCGCACCTTGGCCAAGTTGCGCCGCTTGGGGCTGGTGGCCGCGTCCTCGTACAGGAAGACGGGGATCTGCAACTCATCACCGACCCGCTGACCGAGCTGGTTGGCCAGTTCAACAGCGTCCTCAATCGTCATGTCGGAAATAGGAATGAACGGGCAGACATCACAGGCACCCATACGCGGATGCTCCCCCTTGTGCGTCTGCATATCAATCAACTCCGCCGCCTTCTGGTAACCCCGGAAGGCCGCCTCGACCGCCAGCAAAGGATGGCAAACAAACGTCACCACCGCGCGGTTGTGGTCGTGATCCATTTCCTTATCCAGCAAGACAACACCATCTTCGGCCGTGATAGCCTCACAGATGGCATCGATCACCTCGGGGCGACGCCCCTCGGAGAAATTAGGAACGCATTCAACAAGCTTGGCCATTACTGTCTCCCGACTATGTCTTCTCCAAATACTCTGTCTTCAATCCCCACGCCAGCAGGGGGATCATGATTTCATGGTGCCCGACGAACGTGTAGCCCTTGCCTCCGTGATGGGTGGGTCGGCGAACCACGTTTTCCGACGGCCGATAATGAACAATCATATCGAAATTCGCCGTCGTCAGCTTGCCCTGTGCGCCACCGCATAGATTGCGGGCTACGGTCAACGCCTTCAGGAACACCTCCGGCAGGATAACCGCCGAACCAATATTGGCTAAAACACCGCCACGGTCAACCTGTTCACAGACCGAACACAACAGACGAAAATCAACATGCGAGGCCGCCCCCACAGCTCCGGCATCGTAATCCGGATGCTGAGCCACAATGTCGGTGCCGATACCGACGTGGACGGTCACCGGCAACGATAGCTCCTGGGCCGCGGCAAACACCGACAGCTGCCGATGTGGCGCCTCCTGCTCGTTGATATATCGCCCGGTAGCCTCTCCAAGACCAATCCCAGTCTCCGCTGCCAGAGCGGTTATGGCGGCGAACAGCCTCCCGGTTTCCTCGACCATGCCAAAGGATCCATCGGCAAGACCAGCCTGCACATCCTCACTTGTCCCACCGAAGAAGGCGAGTTCAGTATCGTGAATGATACCGGCACTGTTGAATGAAAGACCGGTGACAATCCCCGAGCGCATTAGATCTATAATGATCGGTGACAACCCGACCTTGATCGTATGTGCTCCCATCAGGCAATGAAACGGAAAGCCCTGCCGTCGTGCAGCCACCGTCCGCGATATGAACTCACGCAGATCTGTCGCCTTGAGAAACTGTGGTAATGAGGACAAGAACTCGGCCGCATCGGAAGAATCACACGGGCGACCAAACGCCTCGACATGAGTACGATTGGGCCGCTTGCTGATGGAGTAGCGACGGACACCCGACAGGTCTACGGGCTTCGGTTTGTCTGAAAAGGCCGCCATATGTGTTCTCAGAACATTTCGATATCGCCAAGTTCGTACCCGGTCAATTCGGCCGTGATCGACCCGACCACAACCTTGGACTTCATCAGCACCGGCATCTTGACGCGATCATCGGTGAGATACACGGTCAAACGGCCCTGATGCTTGAACACACCGACCGACTTCACCAGCGGCTCGACAACCAGACAATCAAATGTTCCCGCGGGCACTTCTACCCGCTCCCGGCCATAGACCTTGATCTCGAGGGGCATCTGTCGGCCATCGGTGAAGTTGTCGACGAAGTAGGACTGGCCAACCTTCAGGTCCAGCGTCCGAACATAGTACAGTACCGACAGGGCATCCTGGACATACGGCGGCACCTCTATTGTGTCACCCTTGTAGACAACCGTATGGTCCTTCTGATCGAACTCGTATTGCCTGTGCGACTGGTAGTTACCTTCGCGCAGCCTCTTGTCGAACCGCCAACTGAACAACCCGATGGCGTCCATTATCGACTCTACTCGATCATCCACCTTGAAGAACGTTGAAAAGAACCTATTCGACTCTGCCCTGGTGATGATCTGATACGATGGGCGCCCGTTAAACTCGACAAGACGGGGAATCTCCATTGAGGCGGTGCCGGCATTTATGAAACCATAGTTGATATCAAAAGACAGTCTTTCGCCCACGCCAAAGGCAACGTTCTCCACATAGCGATCAATTGCGCCGGTCACCGTGCTCTCCTCTGGTATTGTCTCCTCGGCAACTGCAACAGACAATCCGGTCTCAACCGACACGAAGTACACCAGCGGCACCAGACCGGCAAAAACAACCAAACCCAGCAGAATCTTGTGAAATATGCTTCTATGCGGCATGTGTCTTCTCATCCACCCGTTTTACAATCTCGGGGAGGTGTTTGCCCAACAGTTCTCCAATTTCCAGAAACGTTTCGTTGTATTTGTCCAACGATTGCCCTATCGGGTCATCAACTCCCTCGCCGTGGGAAGTAGGCAACGGGAAGTTCTTCAACAGATACACCTTCCCTTTGGCCTGCGGACTCATTTTCAATACGGTCTGCATGTGCTCCGGAGCCATGGCCAATACCAGGTCAGCCCGGTCAATCAGTATCGGCGTAAGCGGCTGTGAACAGTGACCGGTGATATCAACATCCCAGATCTTCGCCGCCTCGATCGCATACTCGGTCGCCGGATAGCCACTGGCTCCGGCCGTTCCCGCCGAGACAACCACCGCCTTGCCCGGTCGCTCTTTCTCAAGAAGCATGCGGAGTGCCCCCTCAGCCATCGGAGAGCGACAGGTGTTGCCCGTACAAACAAACAGGATCATATACTTACTCTCATCGTTCATGCGTTTGCCCCTTGAGCGATAGCCTCAATCTGCTTCCGGGGAATACTACCTTCCCGGAGCACGACACAACCGTCGGAACAGTCAACTACCGTCGATTCCGGTTCGGCCAGCGGGCCGCCATCCACGTACAGATCCACGTGATCACCCAGTTGGTCTTGTGCCTCCTTAATGGTGACCGGAATGGGCTCACCCGAAAGATTCGCCGAGGTAGCCGTGATGGCATAATCGGCCCGCTCGACAACCGCCGCAATCAATGGCGACCCGGAGATCCGAATACCCACTTTGCCACCACGCGCAACCGGCACCTTGGTATTCTCGAGGACATCCAGAACCAGCGTCAATGGTCCCGGCAGGAACAAGGCCGCCAATCGCTGAGCGATTGGCGTGACAACCGC
>CAZXRO010000284.1:0-3977 GCA_964642435.1 uncultured Ignavibacteriales bacterium | reverse complement strand
CACGTGATCGCCTTCATGCGCCACCACCACGAACAATGGTGCCTGTACCTGGCCCCGCGACTGATGACAAACCTTGTGAACGAGAACGATTTCCCCCTCGGCCGACAGGTCTGGGATTCGACTTGCATCAAACTGCCCGAGAATGCTCCGCGTCGCTGGCACAATGTGTTCACCGAGACTTCGGTAGAATCCAGCGACACCATCCTCGCTGTCGCTGACATGCTCGCCGAATTCCCCGTCTGCCTGCTGCACGGGAAAGACAATGATAGGGAGAAACAATGATCAAGCAACGCTCCAGCGGTATCCTCCTCCATGTGACCTCGCTGCCCTCTGCTTACGGCATCGGGGATTTGGGCCACTCGGCCCGGAGCTTCCTGGATGTACTGCATAATGCCCAACAACGGCTCTGGCAGGTGCTGCCGCTCCAGCCGGTCAATGACATTTACCACTTCTCTCCCTATAGCTGTTCCTCCGCCTTTGCCGGCAATCGCTACCTGATAAGCCCCGAATCGCTCGTCGAGGAAGGCTTTCTCTTAGCCGAGGATATGCAGGGAGCACCGAAATTCCCCGACCACAAGGTCGATTTTCCAGCCGTGACCGCCTTCAAGCACGACCTGCTCGCCCGCGCCTGGGAACGTTTCAAGAGCCGCGAGGATACCGATGACTTCGATATCTTCTGCCGACAGGAAGCCGACTGGCTCGATGACTACGCCCTCTACGTGGTCGCCAAAGAAAAGAATGATCGCAAGGGATGGAACATGTGGCCCGAGAAGCTGCGTGACCGCGACCCCGATACCCTGGCCGAATTCTCAACCACCCACGCCGACAAACTCGACCAGGTCAGGTTCGAACAATTCCTCTTTTTCCACCAGTGGGACCTTCTGCGGGCTTACGCCAATCAACACCAGATCCAGATCTTCGGCGACCTCCCCATATATGTCACCTATGACTCCGCCGATGTCTGGGCCAACCCTGAGATCTTCAAGCTCAAGGATAACCTGAAACCGCGCGTGGTTGCCGGCGTGCCTCCGGATTACTTCAGCAAGACCGGACAACTCTGGGGCAACCCCGTCTATGACTGGGAGGCACTCCGAAAGGAGGACTATCAATGGTGGATCCGACGGCTCGAGCAGATGTTCCGCCTCTATGATATTGTCCGTATCGACCACTTCCGCGGACTCGTCGCCTACTGGGAAGTACCGGCCCACCACAAAACCGCCGTCGAAGGCCGTTGGGTCAAGGCCCCGGTCGATGACTTCCTCACCAAAGTCCATGAACACTTCGAGAACCCCAGGGTTATCGCCGAGGACCTCGGCACCATTACCGATGATGTCGTGGAGGTTATGAAACGGTACCGGCTTCCCGGAATGAAGGTCCTTGAGTTTGCCTTCGGAGAGGATAATCCCAAACACAAGTATCTGCCTGAGAACTACGATGAGGATTCGGTCGTCTACACCGGTACCCACGACAATAATACTGTTGTGGGCTGGTTCCAGTCCGAGGCCGATGCCGACCAGATAAAACGACTGCGCCGATACCTGGATACCGAGGTCTCAGCCTCTGATGTCCATTGGCACCTCATTGAGCTTGCCCTCGAATCGCGTGCCAAGCTGGCCGTTTTCCCAATTCAGGACGTCCTCGGGCTCGATGAAACCGCCCGCATGAACACCCCCGGTACGGCCAAAGGGAACTGGATCTGGCGCCTGACCCCCGAGCAACTGACCCTCATGCCGGTTGAAAAACTGGCCGATCTGACAGTCAAGTCCAATCGCAGCTCCTGATCCGATACCGCCAGGGCAGCCGGTGTTCAATTTCTGCGCAGTTCTGCCGATCTACTAAGTGATACGAATCACCAAAGGACCATCAGGCAGAATTACGATATGCCCGACCAGAAGACGCTCGAAGCAACACATCGACACCAATCGCCCTCCGGCAGCGCTGACCGAGTGGCCGCAGGCCAAGCATCCCGCCGCGCTGTGACTATGCGCCGCCCGCCGGAGCAAGTCAGTTTGCCATCCACGCTCGTGGCAGGAGAATTCGAACGGTACATTGCCATTGTCGCCTCGCGCCTGACTACAGCCACCTTCGAACGCCTGGAAACCGAACTCCAACGTGTCGTCAGTACCCTCGGTAACATCATCGCCGGCGGCTCCGTCAGTCTACACCTGTTCGATGACCGGCAACAGACTGTCCTGACCAGCTATCACGCCAGCCACCGCGAGGGCAGCATGGTTTGGCACGTCTCCCAGCCGGTCGACAGCTTCCCCTGGTCGTTGCGTGACCTGCGATGGTTCGAGAAGGACCATGTCCCACAGATTGGCGAGATCCCCCCGCGTATGGCCGATGAGCGCCGGCAGGCCTTGGAAGAATACGACGCTACCTCGGTTTTGAATATCCCCCTGTGGGCCGGACCGCGCCAGTATGGCGCTCTCGTTCTGGCCTCATCAAATGACACCTGCCGGTGGTCAGAGAGCGATGTCACCCTCCTCAAGATTCTCGGCCAGGTGCTCGCCAACGGTATCGCTCATGTCCGCATGGAACAGGCACTTACCCAGCGAGAACACCGGTTCAGGGCAATCGCAGATTACACCCGCGACTGGGAGGACTGGCTGGACCCCAGAGGGAAACTCTTGTACCTCAACCCGGCGGTGGAGCGCCTTACCGGCTATTCCGTCTCCGAATGCATGGACATGTCCGACTACCCGCTGGGCCTCGTGCACCCCGACGACAGACCTGTCGCCGCCGAGCACCTCGCCAGAGCGCTGGCCGGAAGCTCCGGAAACGATATCGAATTCCGTATATGCACCAAAGAAGGTGCTGTCCGATGGATCGCTGTCTCATGGCAGCCTATCTACGACGACACCGGCGAGTACCTCGGAACCCGCTCAAGCATGAGAGATGTCTCGCGCCGAAAAGCTGCCGAACGACGAATGAGAGCTGCCAATGACATCCTGCGCAGCCTGATCAATGCTGCGCCCGAGTCCGCTGCCCTCATCGACGTCGAAGGGACTATCGTCGCCATCAACGAGACCCTCGGCAACTTTCTCGGACGATCCCGCCACCAGCTCATAGGAAAATCCGTCATTGAGGTTCTCCCCAAGGGAATTGCCATGGACCGCAAAGACAAAGGACTCACCGTCCTCAAGACCGGCCAACCGATACAGTATGAAGGATACCTTGCAGGCCGCACGATGGATGTTCAGTTCAAACCTATCTTCGACGAGGATGGCAAACCGTATCAAATCGCTGTCTTTGCCCGCGATGTCACCGAGGAACGACGAGCCAATGCCCAGCTCAAGGAGGCCCAGGCAAATCTCAAGGCCCGCGTCCGGGAGCGCACCCGCGAACTGGCCAGTGCCAACGAGGCTCTCAAAGAAGAGCGACAACTCCTCGAGGCCAAGAACGCCGCCCTGCAGGAGATCTTCAAACAAATTGAGCACAGCAAAACCGAACTGTCCCAGCGCATAAAAAAGAACATCGAGCGAGCAGCTCTCCCCGTTGTTGAACGGCTCCGCCACCACACCACCGAGATCGGCACCAGGCATCTGATGCTGCTCAATGAAATTCTCTCCGATATCGCCTCCCCACTGGTCGACAGTCTCGATGCCGCCACCGATAAACTCACCCCGCGCGAAACAGAGATCTGCACCATGGTCCGCAACGGGTTCTCCTGCAAGCAAATAGCCGAGTCACTCGGCGTTTCGCTGCAAACCGTGCTGAAACAGCGCGCCCGAATCCGACGCAAGCTCGGACTTGCCCACAAAAAGACAAACCTGGCTACATTCCTTACCTCACTGGAACGCAAGCGCTTAGCCCGCCGCTCCGGATAACAGCTCCAACCTTCCCGCGCATCCATATAGCCCTTCTGGTACCATATCCGGGGCATAACATACCCTCTTGCAAATCTGGCGGCAGCGTTCGAAACACAGAGCAAAGGAGAAATACAAGCGAGTCGGTAGCATCAGAGTGCCTCGATC
>CAZXRO010000283.1:0-3999 GCA_964642435.1 uncultured Ignavibacteriales bacterium | reverse complement strand
TACAGCCGATGTACGCTGGCTCGATTTCCGCGATCGTATCCCCGAACCAGTGATCGAGAGCAATAAACGACGTACCCTCTTGCACCTGCGCTTCTCCGACATCGCCCCATACCGCACTATCCACCTGGCTGATACCATCCTCCTGCAATCCGACGACCAGGATCGCCTGGTCGCGCTGTGGGTCGATGACATCACCGATGACCTCGCCGGGCAGGAAATTGCCTCGTTCCGCAAACAACTGCGCCCGGTCGAACACCACAGTGATCCCCTGCCCACCAAGCGCTAAGTGATCCGACCGCCGATAACCGTTGTTGACACACGCGGCCGGTCACCCTTCCTTTCGCCTATGAGCAACGTCCCCGACACAATCGCCAAAGAGCACGCCAAACTCGCCCGCGAGATCGAGTACCACAACCGCAAGTACTACATCGAGGACGCCCCCGTCATCTCCGATGCCGACTTCGACAAGCTCTTCGACCGCCTGCTAAAGATAGAGAAAGAGTACCCGCAGCTCGCCACCCCTGACAGCCCCAGCCAGCGCGTCGGAGCTAAGCCCTCGGAGAAATTCGAACCTGTCCGCCACCGCTTTCCCATGCTCTCGCTGCAAAAGGTGACAACCACAGAAGAATTCGAGGACTTCGACCGCCGCGTCCGCAAAGGCATCGACTCACCCGAGAATCTCGCCTACTATGTCGAACCCAAACTCGATGGCCTCGCGGTGGAACTCGTCTATGAAAACGGCGTACTGACTCTTGGCTCGACTCGCGGCGATGGCACCACCGGAGAGAACATCACCCCCAACCTGCGCACCATCCGAAGCATCCCGCTTCGCCTGTCCGACAACACTGCCGAGCGCTACCCCCTGCTTGAAGTACGCGGCGAGGTCATCATGCGCAAGTCGGACTTCGCCAGACTCAACGCATCCCTTGTCGAGCAGGATAAGCAACCCCTGGCCAACCCGCGCAACGGCGCCGCCGGATCACTCCGACAGCTCGATTCCACCATCACCGCCAGCCGCCCGCTGCTGTTCTACGCCTACGGTATCTCGGACACCTCGCTCGATGGCCTGCACCGCCACAGCGATGCCATGGATCTGCTGAAATCCGAACACTTCCTGATCAACGAACATGGCGCACTGGTAACCGACACCAGCGCCGTGGAACAACTCTTCAATGAGCTCAAGGGTGCGCGAAGTGACCTGGATTACGAAATCGACGGTATGGTGATCAAGGTTAATAGCTACGATCAGCAGGAGGAACTCGGACAGATCTCACGCGCCCCCCGTTGGGCTATCGCCTGGAAATTCGCCGCAGAACAAGCCGAAACGCTGCTTGAGGATGTCGAGTTCTCGGTAGGCCGCACCGGCACCGTCACACCCGTCGCCAAACTCAGGCCCGTCAAGGTCGCCGGGGTCACCGTCTCCAATGCGTCCCTGCACAACGAAGACCAACTGCGGCAACTCGATATCCGCATCGGAGACACTGTCATCATCCGTCGCGCCGGCGATGTTATCCCCGAAATCGTCCAGGTAGTATTCGACAAACGCTCCAGGGGCGCCAAAGAGGTACGTTATCCGGAAAGCTGCCCCTCGTGCGGCCAGCCAATCGTCCGACCCGCGGGCGAGGCCGCGTACCGGTGTATGAATACGGCCTGCCCGGCACAACTCGAGGGCAGCCTGTTCCATTTCGCCAGCAAGGGAGGCTTCGACATCGAGGGACTCGGCGAAAAACTCGCCCGACAACTCATCAGCAAAGGACTCGTAACAAGCCCCGCTGACCTGTACTTCCTCACCAAAGATCAGCTCCTCACCCTCGACCTCATGGGCGAGAAAAAAGCCGACAATCTCCTGGCCATGATCGATCGCTCCCGCGCAACCGAACTGCCCCGGGCCATCTATGCCCTCGGAATTCCTGGTGTCGGCGAATCTGCCGCCCGACTGCTGGCAGAACACTTCGGTACCATGAAGCAGCTGCAAGGAGCTTCGCTGGAAAACCTGGAGGCAATCGAGGGCATCGGCCCGATCATCGCAAAGAACATCCACGACTTCTTTGATAACCCTGCCAACAAAGAGATGCTCGCACGGATGCGCAAGGGTGGTGTCGAATTCCCGGAACACCAGTCAACCGCTCCCGGCGCAGCCGATGGCCAACTCGCCGGCAAGACATTTGTCATCACCGGCACCCTGTCCAAACCCCGCGGCGAATTCAAAAAGCAGATCGAACAAGCCGGCGGCAAGGTCACCGGCTCTGTCTCAAAAAGCACCGATTACCTCCTCTGCGGCGAAAGCCCCGGCTCCAAACGGACCAAAGCCGAATCGCTCGGCATCCCCATCCTCGATGAAGACGAATTCAACCAGTTGCTCGACTGATCCCCCCCAACAAAACAGCGGGAGCAGCCACTGCTACTCCCGCCATAATTCTACACAACTTCAGCGTCTGGCTTACATCTCTTCCAGACGCTTCTCGATCGCCTGCATCGAGGCGTTCAGGCTATTGATCTTCTCCTCGAGCTTCGTCAGGTCGGACTGCTTGACAACCTTGTAGTCCTTGATCTCCTGCCCCAGCTTGTTGACCTCCTCGGTGGCCTTCTTCACTTCCTTGGACACCCTCTCACGCCAACCCGCAGTAGACTTCTCCGCCCGTTCCAGCAACTCCATCACTGCTGATTTGCGCTCGCTCTCTGATACCTCGCCCCGCTTGATCAACTCATCGATGACCTTCTCAGCCTTGTCCTTGGTCACCTGGAAAGCGCCTATCGACGCCAGCACCGTGTTCTTCAAAATCGACATGGATTTACTTCCTCCTATCTGAATTATCCGCATAAACAGTTGTTTCGACTCCGCATCGTCGGCCAGACTCTCCGCCTGCTGGGCGATCAGACGCCCCATCACCGACATCGTAATATCCTCACCCGTAGCCGTATCGACCACCTGCACCGATACGCCCTCGGCGATCAAACGCACCAGATCCTGCTGTGTTATGGATCGACTTGTCTGGGTGTCGTAAAGCCGTCTGTTTCTGTAGCGCTTGATCAGCCGCATAATGCTCCGATATTATTATAGTGCACTGCACAATAATATACAACGGGTTTTCCCGCTCATTTGTTTCATGTTTTCGGTGGAGGAAATACTGATAGGGCTACAAGGCCCTGTACCGCAACTACTTATTGAATCCAGCCGACAGCAGAACGATATTGATGATCTCCATCAAGCGCTCACATGAGAACGGCTTCTTGATGAACATATCGCCACCCGACTTGAACGAACGCCCCATATCGTCATTACGGTCCTTGCCCGTCAGGAAAATGATCGGCGTGCCCACGAATTCCGGACTTTGCTTGAGTTGCTGACATACATCGTATCCGTCAACCCCCGGCATCATAATATCCAGCAAAATGACATCGGGCTTGAACTCCAACGCCTTCTGGACCGCCTGAGCAGACGAGTTCTCAACCAGCACAGTATAACCGGCATCGGTCAAAAAGGTCTCGACAATCTCGGTGATCTCCGGTTCATCGTCGACAACCATCACTCGTGCCTGGTTGATCGGTATTTTCTGCGACATGCTTCTACCCTTCTAATCTGTCCCACAGGCCGTGCGGTGGGGTCCTGCTCTATGTTGTATGTCGACCATCGCCTCCGGTTTCTTTACCCTTTCTGCGTACCTTTACACCTGATCAACCTCCCCCGCCAGCCACACCACCGCCCACCGGACCGACCGCCATGCCCCTTGCCACCGGCGGCCTTCCCCCCTTTTTAATTGCCTGACCCCACCCTTTCGCCTATTCTTCAGGACTATGGCCAGTCAAGACAAAGTTACCGTAATCGCCCGCAATCGGAAGGCCCGACACGACTTCAATATCCGCTGGACTATTGAGGCCGGGATCGAACTGGTCGGCACCGAAGTCAAATCCCTCAGAGAGGGCAAAATCAACCTCTCCGACGCTTACGCCGCCATCACCGAGGGTCAGGTCTGGCTGCGAAATCTGCATATTTCTCCC
>CAZXRO010000282.1:2498-4023 GCA_964642435.1 uncultured Ignavibacteriales bacterium | reverse complement strand
GATGTTTGACGGTTCCTTTGGTGAATGAACGGAACGGCAGGACCCCGAAGACGGGATTCTGCCCTACAAGGATTGACTCGGGATTGTCGCAGCTGATAGGTAGGGCAGAATGCCGAAGGCGTTCTGCCATTGTGAGATTCCAAGCTCGATTATGAGAAAGGCAGAACCCCGAAGACGGGATTCTGCCCACAAGGAATCTTGAATCTAACTCCTACTTCTTGGCCAGCTTCACGAACGTGTCCACATCGGCGAGGGCCTGGTCGACGGCGTCCTTCCAGAAATCCTCTTTCGTCAGGTCAACTCCGAGATGCTTCTTGGCGACGTCCTCGGTTGACATGCTGCCCGTGTCGGCCAGCAGCGCCGCGTACTTGTCGGCAAACGAGGCGCCCTCCTGCTTGGCGCGATGGTATACACCACCGGCAAACAGGAACCCGAAGGTATACGGGAAGTTGTAGAACGGCACGCTGGTGTGGTAGAAGTGCAGCTTGGAGCACCAGAACAGCGGATGGTACCCATCCTCGCCAAGCATCCCGTGGAAGGCACGCTTCTGCGCGGCCAGCATCAGCTCGGTCAGGCGATCCGATCCCACCACCCCGTTGGCGCGCTCCTCATAGAATGAACGGTCGAACAAATAGCGGCTGTACAGGTCAGTGAACATGACATAGGCCGCCTGCAGCTTCTGCTCGAGAAGCATGACCTTCTCCTCATCGTCGGTGGCCTGCTCCAGGGCGGCATCGGTGACGACTGTCTCGGAGAAGATGGAGGCTGTCTCGGCCAGACCCATCGGGTACTCGCCGGCGAAATAGGCGCGATCGCGAAGCACCCACCCGTGGTAGGCGTGGCCGAGTTCATGCGCCAGGGTGAGCAGGTTTTCAAACGTACCAGCGAATGTCATAAAGACGCGCGACTGGCGAAGCGGGCCCAGCGAGGTGCAGAAGGCGCCGCCTTCCTTGCCGCCGCGATCCTCCGCCTCGACCCAGCGCTTGTCGATCGCCATCTTGACGAACTTGCCCATGTCGGTGGAGAAGCGGCCGACATTGCTGGCGACAAACTCGCCTGCCTCGTCGAAGCTGAAGGTGCGGTCGACATTGCCGACGGCCGCGAACTCATCGTACCAGGCAAAGTTGTCGATTCCGAGCAGTTTCTTCTTGGCCTCAATATACGGTTTGAGGCGCGGGGTTTCGCGTTCAACCACGGCCCACATGGCCTCAAGCGAGTCCTGTTTCAGGTGATTCAGCCGCAACGGTTCCTGCAGTATGGAGTCCCAGTTGCGGTGCTTGTACAGGCTGAGCCGGAATCCGGCCTGTGAGTTGAGTGCCATGGCGGCCAGTTCCTTGCGGGTCTCCCACGCGGAGAGCAGCTTCTCAAAGGCTTGCTTGCGGATCGAGCGATTGGCCGCCGACATCTTGGTGGCGAGCTGTCCCATGGAGAGTTGCTTGACCTGTCCATCCTCCTCGAAATCGGCCTTGAGTTCGCCGGCCATCTTGGTGTACAGAAGGTCCCAGGCGTGGTAGCCATTGACGGC
>CAZXRO010000282.1:946-2488 GCA_964642435.1 uncultured Ignavibacteriales bacterium | reverse complement strand
CTTCAGGATATCCGCGAGTTTTTCCTGCTCGATCGGCATTTTGCTCTTGGCAGTTTCGCGCAGCTCGTTGAGGTAGTACGACACCTCTTTCAGGCGGTCCTGCTCGACAAGTTGCTTCCAGGCGGTATCATCCTGCTTGAGCGCCATGGCCTCGAACACACTCTCGATCTTCTGCCATTGCGAATACAGTTCATAGCCCTCGCTTCGGATGGCGAAGGCCTTGGTATCATCGGTATTCTGCGCGGCAAGACAGCCGGCGAAGGCCAGGATGAGTTCGATATTCTCCACACAGGACTGCATGGCCAGCACAAAGCCGGTCCAGTCCTTCAGGGTGTCCGTTGAGAGGGTTTGGGGCAGGTTATCGATGCTAACCTCGAGGTCTTTGACTTCCCCTTTAACCCTGGTGCGATAGTCGGCGAATTCTTTGGAATCCGAGCCGCCGGGGAAAACAGATTCCAGGTCCCAGGTTGGGGCCGGCGGTGCTTGTGTCTTGGTGGTCATGGTATACTCCACAGGCAGGTTCGTTTCTGATTTGTCCGTAGAAAATAGCGAAAAACGGCTGCCGCCGCAAGGGGGCCGTCGGCCCCTCTTTTCAAAACACGACCGTTCGTCGGCGGTTTGCAGGCGCGATTGCTACGCCCGGGTTCAGGAGCGCTCAGGTGGCCCGGTCCACTTGATAGAAGGCGAAAGGAGACGGTCTCTCCCTAAACGTCGGGTTCCTCGTACTTCTTGACCCAGCGGGCATAGAGCCACATGCCGATCGCGGAGGCGAACCCGATGGCGGCGAACTGGTACCAGAGCGTGTAGGGGTCATACGCTTTCCAGAGCAGCTCGGTCGCCTGTTGGGCTGACAGACCGCTCACGCGCTGCAGGGTGTCCATGGCCTCCGGTCGGGTGACATCGGTGATCTGGTACTGTCGCGCGAGGTAGTCGATCGCCAGGTTGGCCTTGTCGCCCATGCGGTCGTAGACGTGCCCGGCGAACAGCGAGCCGACACCCCAGCCGATACCCTGTGGGATATTGGCGTAGCCCATGTAAAGCCCCTTCTTGCCGGGGGGAGCGATAACGCCGAGGTAGTCGTTCATTTTGGGAGAGGACATCATTTCACCGACACTGAAGACCAGGATACCGGCCAGACAAATGAAGCCGGAGGTGGTGAAGCCGGCCAACAGCAGGCCGAACGAGGCAATCGTGATCCCCATGGTGATCGAGTGCACACGCCGCAGCCGCGCGACCAGGTGGGAGACGAAGACCACCGCCAGAACAATAAGCCCGGGGTTGGCGTTGATCATCCACTCCTGCGATAGCTGCGGGCCGCGGTCGGAGTTGTATTGGAGCATCCAGTCGGGCAGGCCGAGCGCTTTGACCATGGCGGTGCTGTCGACCCAGTCGACAATGAAGTTGGGCAGCATATCGAACAGTTGCATGAACATCAGCCAGAACCCGGACATGATGACGATAAACACGGCCAGGCGGAAGTTCATCAGTTCGCGGGCGGTTATCGCCAGCACTTTGAAGGGACTGCCCTTCTTCTCATCGCCG
>CAZXRO010000282.1:0-936 GCA_964642435.1 uncultured Ignavibacteriales bacterium | reverse complement strand
TCCACTTCCTTGTAGGTGAAGAGCATCAGGAAGTTGAGCGAGACAATGATGGCGCAGCCATAGAAGACCGCCGGCCAGGAGATGCCGTAGAGGAAGTGAGCCAGCGGCGGGCCAAGGAAGCCACCGATATTGACCAGCATATAGAACGTACCCCAGCCGACCGAGGAGTTCTTCTTGTTGAGGGTCTGGACCATGGTTCCCTGCACGCCCGGTTTGAAGATGGCCGTGCCCAGTGCCAGCACGCAGCAGCCGATCAGGAATGGCCAGAACTCGCGTTGGGTGGCCATGAGAAGATAGCCGAGCACTTTGATGGCGACCGAGACCGCGATAGTGTTCTTGAACCCGTAGCGGTCGGCAAATCCGCCGGAGACCATGGGCGTGATAGACTGGAAGATGGCCCACCAGAAGAAGATGATGCCCTTTTCGGTCTGGGTGAAGTGCAGACCACCGATTTCATCGGCCTGGGCGATATAGATGGGGATGACGACACGCACGCCGTAATAGGCGAGTCGCTCCAGCATCTCCATGATATTGACCATCCAGAAGGGGCGATTGAGCGCGAATAGCTGTTTGAACAACCCTTCCTTCTCAGCGGCAGCCGCAGGGGAGTTGGCTTTCACGGAGGCTCCTTATGTTGACGAATCGGGATATGTTTCCCCCCAAGAAACAGTGCGGACGCCGTTCGGTCAAGCGGGTATTCGGCCACGAGGGGAGTACTTGCGGGAGACGCCAGGCTGAGCGATATTGAGGGAGTCAGCCCATGCACGAAGGAGCCGCGATGACCGACCATGATGAGCCCGTGGAGTACCCGATCGATGGGACTCTGGATCTGCACCAGTTCTCGCCCAAGGAGACAAAGATGGTGGTGACGGAGTACATCGAGGAGTGCCGCGCTCGTGGCATTTACACGCTGAGGATCGTGCACGGCAAGGGGAT
>CAZXRO010000281.1:0-4030 GCA_964642435.1 uncultured Ignavibacteriales bacterium | reverse complement strand
GATCAGCCTGGAAATTGGCTACGGGTTGATTCCGCTGGTCGATGTCAAGCAAGGGGGAGATGTCCTCAACAGGATTACTCTGATCCGCAAGCAGCTGGCTACGGAGCTGGGTGTCATGATGCCCCCGGTGCGTATCCGTGACAATGTCCAGCTCAAGCCGAACGAATACGCGATCAAGGTCAAGGGGGTCAAGGTGTCCGGGTTCGAGTTGATGCTGGACCATGTGCTGGCAATCAACCCCGGCTTTGTCGAGGAGCGGCTTGACGGATTCGATACAACCGATCCGGCGTTTGGCCTCAAGTCAACCTGGATCATTCCGAATATCAAGGAGATCGCGGAGGCGAAGGGCTTTACGGTAGTGGAACCGGCTGCGGTGCTGGCGACCCACCTGACTGAAATCATTCGCAACGCGGCCCCGGAGATTCTCTCTCGCCAGGATGTGCAGAATCTTCTGACCAACCTCAAGGAAGACTATCCGGCGCTGGTCGATCAGCTGGTGCCGGAAGTGGTACCATTGGGTACGCTCCAGAAGGTGCTCCAGTCGCTGCTTGGTGAGCGAGTGCCGGTGCGTGACCTGGGGACGATCCTGGAGACCGTGGCGGACTATATCAATGCCACCAAGGAAACCGATGTCCTGGCTGAGTATGCCCGTATGGCGCTGAAGCGTCAGATCACGGACATGTACAAAGATGCGCAGGGAAAGATAAGTGTATTCACAATAGATCCTACCGTTGAGCAGGCGCTCTCCGACGCTGTCCAGAACACGAAGCAGGGGCTGATGCTGGTTGTCGATCCAGCGATGGCCGAACGCTTACTGGAGGTGGTCGGGAAACAGGCCGAGGTGCAGCAGAATCAAGGATTGCCGCCTCTTTGTCTGTGCTCGCCGAATATCCGCCTTGCCCTCAGGCGCCTGGTCGAGGCCAGGTACGCCGATCTTTCGGTGATCTCCTACAACGAGATCATGCCGGATGTCGAGGTCGTCTCAACGGGAATGGTGAGGTTAAACCATGATAGTTAAGTCGTTTCGCGCCAACTCCGCCGTCCGGGCGCTGAAGAAAGTGCGCGAGGAAATGGGCCAGGAAGCCATCGTCCTGAAGACACGTCAGATCCGCCTGAAGACAGGCGGGACGGCGGTCGAGATCACGGCCTGTATCGAGAAGCCGACAGTTGGTGTCGCCTCGCAGGTGCTGGCCGGAAGTCGTGCCGCCGGAATGGCAACCGACGAGGCGGTGGCGGTGGCGACCGAACGAGTGAAGGTGCCGCCCACCCGCAACCGGGTGCAGGAGTTCGTGCCGGAGCGAGTCGTGACCGACCGCAAGGAAGCGGCGCGTCTGCTGGGCAATGACCTGCTGGACGAACAAGACGGTTCTGCTACTGCGCAGGAAGGTCCTCCCGCCATGCAGGATGCGCCAACCGAGAAGCAGCAAGCCCCTGCCGGGAGCGTCAAGTCGACGCACAAGGAACCGACCGGGGCGATCTCGACGCAGCCGGCCAAGTCCGAACAACGCTCGGGTTTGGTGAAACAGGCGGCGGCGAAAGTAGCTGCGGCGCTGAAATCGAAGCCGACCGCTGCCGCTGAGAAGACGAGTCCCGCGCAGCAAGCCGCGAGCACTCCTACCGCGGTCGTCGACAAGCCGACCGAGGTGGCTGAAAAGAAGCCGCAGGCGCCGGTGGGTGAGAAGGCTGACGGTGGTGCTAAGGTTGCAGCCGATACGGCGGGTGCGCAAGAGATGGATCATCGCGAGTTGGTGAGTGAGACTGCCGTGAAGGCGCCGATTGAGAAGAAGCCGCTGGATACGAACGACGTGGATCATCACACGATTGCCTCGGCCATATCCGCGAAGTTGATGGAGATGATGACCGATCGGATCGCCGGCTTGGAAACGCGTCTGGAAAAGATCCAGCACAGTAGTGTGACCGTGGCCACACCGACCAGGCCACGCAGTGAGCGTTCGCAGGCGATTGATCATGTGTGCGATGTGCTCGGTTCGGCGGATGTACCTGTGGAGTTTGTCAGGTCTTTCGAACGGGAGCTGGCCGAGGCCACCGAGAGCGATGAAGAGGCCGATGTGCCGGCGGTCGCGCACAGGCTGTTGACGGCGCGTCTGGCCGAGATGATGGTGCCGCACTTCGATTTTGTCGCCGGTGACCGGTTGGTGTTTGTCGGTCCGGCGGGAGCGGGCAAGTCCTCGGTTATGGGCAAGCTGGCATTCCGCCTGGCGATCAAGGAAAAGATGAAAGTGAACCTGGCCACCCTGGACAGCCAGAAGATGGCGGCCCATGAGGAGATTGCCAGCTACGCGGACGTGCTGGGGGTACCGTTGGAGGAGGCACCCTGGGAGTCGAACGGCAGCAGCGGCAAGCGGGTGAGCCGCAGTGGTTGGGTGGATGTCGATGCCGATGCCGATGCCGATAAGAGTGACGATGCGGCTGACCAGACGGCGGGCCATGAGCCGGTGCGGTTTATCGACACCCCGGCGTTGCCGACCGATGATGAGGCGTTCGCGGCGCTGTGCAAGCGAGTGGAGGCGGTGCGACCGACCAACTGCTTTGCGGTGTTTTCGGCGCTGACGCGCTCAAGCGACATTCTGGCTATGTCAGAACAGATTGCGACACTGGCTCCCTCGCATGTGATCCTGACCATGACGGATCTGACCTCGTGCTGCGGCAGCCTGATTGCCGCGACACAGGGATTGTCAACCAAGGTTGCGTTCGTGTGTAACTCACCGGCCGGCAGAGGACAGGTGCTGACGCCGGATCCTGCCGCGGTGGCGCGAATGCTCCTGAACACGGGGGTGGACCTTGGCTAAGATAACGTTACGACGCCCCGGCGAGGGTGTGGTGGATGTGTCGCGTCCACGGATTGTCGGATTCATGTCCGGCAAGGGTGGAGTCGGCAAGTCCGTGCTGGCGTTCAACATGGCGTGCACCCTGGCGACTCGTCGCTACCGCGTGTTGCTGGTGGACTGTGACTTTGGCTGTGGCAACCAGCACATCCTGGCCAACCGGAATTGCTACTACGGTATCCAGGAGTTTGCGGAGGGCAAGCTGTCGCTTCGCGAGGCGGTCACCGGCCTGGGTGACAACCTGGACCTGCTGGCGGCGATTCCCTCGCGGATCAACCTGTACACCTATGATATCCGCGGGTGCGTGGATATGGTGCATCGCCTGCGCGAGCAGGGTCGCCACTATGACCTGGTGCTGATCGATCACGGCTCGGGCCGTTCCGATGCGGCCACCGCGATGGCGCATGCCTCGGACGTGACCGTGATCGTGGTTGTGCCTGAGTTGCTGTCGATTTCGGACGGCTACGGGCTGTACCGTTACCTGCACGACACCGACGCCAGTGTTGATTGCCGGTTGCTTCTGAACCGCCTGAAGTCGCGTGAGGAAGGGCAGTATGTCTACGATAAGTTTACGGCGATGGCGGACCGATTTGTGGGGTCCTCGCCCCGTTCGGTGGGCTACATCCGCGAGGATGAGTTGGTGGGGCACAGTCTTGCGACGCAGCGCCCGCTGCACGAGATCAGCGACAAATCGCCTGTGCTGCAGGCACTTAAGATAGCCAGTTCGGGCCTGACGGCCGGTTTGGCCCCCACGGGACATCATCTTGCGACTGGCGACAGAGAGGTTAATAGAACCCCGGCTGCGGCCGATATAAGGGAATAATATACAAATGGTTAGGACGATTAAAATCGACCCGAGGAAGCGCCTGAATGGCGCCTCCGCCGACAGCACTGACAAGACGGACGCGGTCCGTGAGCGACGGACTCGAAAGCGTACGATGACTCAGGCCGATTGGAATCGCTACCAGCGTGATCCGAATCCGGAGTTGAGGCAGAAGCTGCTCAAGCAGTACCTGCCGCTGGTGCGCAATGTCGCCTCGCGTATGGCCATGGGTTTCCCGCGCTCGGTCGAGTTGTCGGATCTTATCAACACAGGTGTCATCGGACTGACCGAAGCATTCGCGAATTTCGATCCCGAACGGGGAGTGAAATTCGAGACGTATGCGGTGCCGCGGATTCGAGGA
>CAZXRO010000280.1:0-4041 GCA_964642435.1 uncultured Ignavibacteriales bacterium | reverse complement strand
ATCGGCGCCGGCATGGATGAGGAAGATGGAACCGTAGTCTGAGAAGTCGATTTCCGGATCGGTGGTGTCAGCGAGTATGACGCAGTCAACGAAGTAGCGCTCGAGGCCGGCGACGACAGAATCCAGCAAGCGGGGTTCGGAGATTTGCTGGACACAGAAGCCGTAGTGACTCATTTCCTCGGGGAGCTGGTAGGTGGCGGTATCGCCCCGGGGCCAGATATCCCAGGTGATGGAAATTCGTCCATCGCTGACGGCATACCAGTAGTTGTGCAGGGCTTCCATGTGTTGTGCGTAGTAGGCGCTGTCGTGAGGCGGAGGATCGACGATATATCCAACAGAGTCCAGATAGGCTTGTTCGGAGGCGGCGTCAACAATGGGTCGCGAGAGATCCATGTGACCGCGGCCGGTGGTATTGGGGTTGTCCGGGGTTTCGTACTGGAAGTTGTAGCGCAGGACGAGGACGTGGATGGTGGTGTCCCAGTCAGCGGCGAGTGCTTTCTCGGGCAGTGCCCATGGGTGAGCCCGTTCGAGCGGCAGGATCCCCTCCCCCGGTTTCATTCCCCTGGCAAATGAGGGAAGGTCGCGAATGGGTGGTTCGCCATCCTCATGGGTGTAGGTACGTTCCGGGAAGAGTGCCTTGTCGGCCGCGACGCCGGTCGCCGCGAGGGCGACCAGCACTAAGCCAAGTAGCGCATATCTGAACTGCGGGTGTTTTCGGTCCAATGAAAACTCCTTGGGTTATCAGTCTCTGCCTTTAGGGCGTCACGGCCAGTGAGACCCTGAGGGTATTGGCCAGAGCGGTGCTCTCGCTGCTCGGGATATAGCTGAAGTCGAAGCGGAAAACACTATACGCCAATCCGGCGCCGAGCGTCAGGGTCTTCACTTCACCTGCCTGGTCATAGATATAGCCTGCGCGGAAAGCAATCAAGTTAGCATATTGGAATTCTCCGCCGCCATTGAGGACCATCGACTCAAGCTCTTTGCCAAAGGTTTGATTGAGATTGGCGAAGAGCTTGTTGGCCTCCAGCGTCACCAGCAAGTGATAGTAGTCGGTCTGCAGCAGCTTGTAGGCGAACCCGAAGGCGAGGTTACGCGGCAGCGGGTCGGACTGGGCGGCATCGATATAGGACATATCCGGGCCCAGGTTGGTGATAGCGAGTCCGACATTCAGGCGGGGGGTCCATTCATAGAGCAGCCCAAAGTCGACGGCAAAGCCGACGGAGTTGCCGGATCCCTGCTCGGCAGCGGTTCCCTGATCAGCCAGTCGGGAGTAGAGGAACTTGGCCGAGACGCCACCGGCAAGCCGCTGTGACAGGCGGGTACCATAGGACAAGGTGGTGGCCAGATCGAAAGATTCGAAAGTGCCGAGATCCTCGTTGCCCTCACCGCGGCGCTCGAAGGTGCCATAGGAGATGAAGGCGATCGAACCGCCAAAGGTACCCCATCCTTCCTTGTTGGTGACGAAGGAGAGGAATTCATAGTAGAGATCATCGGCCAGATCCGGCAGCCAGTTGACGTGCATGAAGGATATCTCACGTCGACCATTGGCCTTGGTGACGAGTTTGTCATCGGTGGTCAGCCAGAACTCATCGCCGCTGGCGGCCAGATCACGAGCGTCGGTCTTGCCCAGTCCGGTTTCGTCGGCGCGCTGCCAGACACCCTCATCATACGCAAGGACACCTTCACTGGTGGCGGCGTAGATCTTGCCGGAGCGTCGAACGATCTGGAAGGTCTCAGCGGCGAGGGGCGCGCTGTAGATCTTGATGGTCTGTCCGGTGGTTACCTGAGGCTCATCCAGGCCGTTGATGGCCATGAGGGCCTGGCGGTAGTGTTCAGGAGTCTCCGTGCCGGAGAACTTGCGGCGGTTGACGATATCCTCGAAGGTTTCACCTTCGGCGACGGTGTAGTCTGTGTAGCCCAGAAGAGTCCAGCCACCGGGGGTGAAACGAAGGATACCATACTCGGTGCCGATCAGCAGAAGATCGCTCGCCTGGACGAGGATCGTGTGCACCTTGCCGCGAATGCCGGCAGCATATGGTACCGTGATCTCCTTGCCCGGCTCCAGGGTCAGCTCTGCGGTTTCGGGTGTCGGCGGTACCTCAGGCTCCGTGATTTCGGCGGACTCTTCGATAGCGAGCGTGGTGTCGGCCATGGTGGTATCGATCACGGTTGTGTCGGTGTCGGCGGCTGCCTCTTCGGCCCGGGCCTCTGGTGCCTCGGTGCCGGCTTGTTGTTCTGCCGCATGCATAGCGTGGAGCAGATCGAGATAGGCCTGCTTTTCAGCCTCAGTGTTATATATGCTGAATTTGTCGGCAAGCTTGTCGATGGTGTCATCGATGGAAACGGTATACGCAAACCCGTCACGCCACTCGGAACCATTGAAGTGATACAGGCGGCTGTCTATCACCACCCAGATGTCCTGCATGGATCGGGCGCCGATAGCTTCGATGTGACCGGCGGGGGCGTTGGCTGATCCCGGCAGTGTGGCAAGGGAGCTGCCGGTGATGAGCGCTAGTCCGTTGTCGGTGCCAACCAGGATCGACTTACCGAGGGGTTGAAGCGCGGTAATGTGCTCGCCGGGTAGACCGGCCTCGGGGGTGATGCTGGTCCAGTTCTTTCCATTGAAGACTAAGGCACCCTTATCGGTACCGACTACCAGATGTTCGCCCGTGGAAGCAATAGTGGTGAGTTCGCCACCGAGCGCCACCCCATAGGGAATGACGAGGTCTTCGTAGATGGTCCGGTGGCGGGCCTTTTCGACGGCGAAGCTGATGCGGTCGGACTCGACCTCGGTGATGGTACCATCTTTGAGGGCTTCGTTGCGCAGCTTCTCGACCTCCTCGACATATTCCCAGTCGACACGGCACTGGTCATAGGCGGCGACGAGGCTGTCGAAATGGTTCTGGGCGGCAGTGTACGATTCGTGATCCTCAGGGATAACGGTCATAGTGGAGTCGGCCAGGGTAACCAGGTAGTCGCGGGATTTCTTGTTGTTGGCTTCGGCGACTCGGCTGGCGAGGTCAGAGATACGGGCTTCGTCGGTTTCATTGAAGTATGAAGCGACGATTTGTCTGACGGTCTGGCTGCTCTTGGTACGGAAGTTTTCGCCGAAGTTCCATGACTGGTTGTCATAGCGGGCGAGCCCCTTGGCGGTAATGGCCCAGATTTCATAGGCCTGGTAATCAGCGCCACCGCCGGTCTTGAGCGGGGCAATACTCCGCACGGGTCGGAGGTGGTCAGGGACCGAGGCCTGGCGCCAGCTGTCGGCGAGCGGGTAGGTGCCGAGTCCTGCCGGGTTCCAGTGGGTGGCGGTAGCGTCGTCGGCGATAGCGACGAAGGCCTCCCCCATACCTGCGGCGCGCGCTCCCGGCGCAATGCGAAGGTACAGCACGGCGGCTTCAGAGACGGCCTTGACCTCGGAAGCGACCGACGCCAGGAGAGCCAGCAGAACAACGGGCAGAACAAGCAACTTGAGTTTCATCATCTTCTCCATAGGAACTAATTAATAACTACTATTTTGCCAAAGGATTCGGCCGTTTGTCCCCCACCGGAAACGGTAGCTTTCATAATGTAGACTCCGGTGGCGATACGATCGGCCGCGTAATCTGTCCCATACCATACTATATCGTCAAAATAGCCGGCTGTTACCGGCTGGTTGGTCTTGTAAGTCCATATTTTACGTCCCGAAAGGGTGAAAATGTCAACGATAATCTGTGCTGCGGACTGTGACAGCATCAGTGAGATTCGCGTGGAGTCCTGCATGGGGTTGGGATAGTTCAGGAATTCGCTGATAGCCAGAGGGCCGGAGGTCTCGAGGCTGGCGGAGAAACTGATACTGGCTGAGTTGTTGGCGTTGTCCCATGCTTTGACCTTGAAAGTGTGCAATCCCTGATCAACGGAGGTCAGCGGCCAGGTGACAGTGCCGGAGGTGTAGTCATCGATGGCACCCGTGAAGTGGTCGGTGAGCATAACTGTGTTTTCGGGGCGACCGTCGATTTCCAGAGTGATACCGTGGCCGAGGCCCCCGGCAAGGTTGATGCC
>CAZXRO010000279.1:0-4055 GCA_964642435.1 uncultured Ignavibacteriales bacterium | reverse complement strand
ATCCGAGTCACCGCCAAAAACTGTCAGGCATCAAGCATGGCCGACAATGCGAAGACAACGAGAAGTGCGTCAGATTGCTCAAAGCCTGTTCCCACCCAAAGGTCTAGAAAGCCGGGCCCAACCACCGCAATCATTATACAGAACACTGCTGAGATGTACGGTCCGACGGCTAGGTATCTACGAACCAACCCCTGTAAGTAGATGTGTTCCCCAGCAGCACTAAGGTGCGAGACCGTTGGCAAGAAACGTATAGCGATGTTACCCATCAAACCACGCAATCGCTCCACTAGCATGCGCGGAACTACATATATCGCGACAACCTCAAGCGGGAAGAACCAAGCAACAACGATACTGTCGGTGTAGTTACAGAGGGTATGAGATGCCACGTTTACGAAAGATAGGCTGGCATACGACGCCAAGCGTTTGACGAGCTTGTATCTTACACAGGACAGTTTCACGCTAATCTGCGGAAAGAGGCGTACACGAATCCTCCAGATCAGAGCTTTCTGGATTGTGTACACTGCTATGACTAATAGTGCGAGCGCGACTAGTCCTCCTCCACTCCACAGGACCAAGACTACCCCAAACGCCTGTATCAATGCTGCCGAAGTCGCCACGTAACTCAGTATGTCATACCGGTGAAACGGACCTAACGAGCATATGGGTGCAGTCGCGAATCCGATGACCAATGTCAATGACAGAACCAGTAATACTGTCTGCGCTACTGAGACAGAGAACTGATCGGAGTCTAGGTGCGGGACTGCGACAAAGGCGACAAGCAGTGCTACTACCATCACCAACATTGCAGCAATAGAATATGGGATTAACCCGGAGCTCAGGTAGCTGGTCACACCATCCCAGTTCTTACGAGCCATATGGGCCGAAACGTGGTAAGTGAGAGCATGCTGGAATCCAAAATCGGCCAAGCGTAGGTACGCCAGAACCGAATAGGCCAGCACCCACACCCCATAACTGTCCGATCCGAGTTTCACAATCATCAACGGTGTCACGAAGAACGTAGCCAGCAACCCAACTGCTTGTTCCACAACAGAAGCTGCTGAGTTTCTAAGAGACTCTAGCCATGAACGGCCCCTGCGAGACTTCGGGTCAATCGACGCTTACACAACCTGCCAAGATTGAGTGATTCTTGTGAGGATTTTCCACAGCCAGTGCTCTTGACGGGTACAAGGAGATTATAGATGTTTCATTCGTATTCGTCAATCCCTTTTCGGAATTTCCCCGCGACCTGTGTGCGCAAACACGCAAAAAGCCGGGCCCACAAGATTGACCCGGCTGCTGCGCGTATCGCTCAGGAGTACGACTCCCTACTCAACTGTATTTGTATCCGTGATCACCGTATCCAATGACCAGATGTACAGCAACTGCTCAGTCGGCAACGTGTCTCGGCCCCACACATCGGCCCGCACCAATCCGTACGTGGGATCAAAGTAGCGATCAATCTGGGAGACATCGCTCTGACCACCAGCAAATCCCGGGTGGATCGACCGGTAATACACCGTCTGAAAGCCTCCCGCAGGTACCTCGACCGGGAACGATGTAGACAATACCTGTGTCTCGAATCCAAGATAACTCTCAAAGACTGAATTCACAGTCGTCGGGTATTCTGCGACAGTGTAGGGTCCCAGCATCAGGTCTACTCCTTCAACAATGTATCCTTGTAACGCTGAGTCCTTGTGAAGAAGGTATTCCGGCAACAGGATCGAATCGATAGAATGGTCAATACTGAGGTGATATACGGTATCACCTGCCACAACCTTCGCTGTGTCAATATACATTCCGGCACTCGCGGTCGATGTTGTATCCTGATCCTCGCCAATAAAGTAGATAGTGCCCTGCCACTCGTTCCCCTGCGCCAGTGGCATCAACGTTTCGTCCACCGTGCCATTGGGGTCAATGATGAAATCGTCGTCGTCATCATCACAACCGGCAGCATATATCAATCCAACCAGAGAAATCGCCATGAATGTAACTATTATCCTGCGTCTCATGAGGTTTTCTGCCTCCTTGTCGAAGTTCTCGCATCTTCGATAGTGAACGCACTTAACTCTGCTCACATATCCTTGTATGTCCTCTAACAGGATTCGGGCCGGATTGTTCCTGGAACGAGGACGAGTTAGTCCATTATGCAGTACTGTGGCTTCATCGTGTCATCCCCGTATCTTCTTGTTGATTTCGCGCCTGCATCGTGTCACACTGCAAGTATGGCACGAGTACAGAAACCACCGGCAGGACGCCTGATCGTCTCGATCATTTACGCCTATATTGATGCCGTCGCCGATGCCCTGCAGCATCTGGAACGGCGGTATGGGCAGGTTCTTGGAGAAACCGTCGAGATACCGGTGAGCGAGGAGCGTTTCTACCGTGAAGAGATGGGCAAGCCCTTGCTACGCCGATTCTTTTCCTTCGAGAAACCGGTTCCCCGCGACTCACTGCCCGAGGTTAAACGGTGGACCCACAAGCTGGAGAACCAGTTTGCCGACAAGGTCGATGATTACACCTTCCGCGCCGTCAATCTGGACCCCGGTGTCCTCACGCCCTACAATCTGGTCATGGCCGGTCATCGGGAGTTCAACCATCGCATCTACCTGGCCGAGGGAGTCTTCGGCGAGATTTCATTGATTTGGGCGCGCGGCAAGTTCCGGCGATTGCCCTGGACCCCCGCCGACTACTACGACCCCGAAGCCATCAGTCTGTTTGAACGAACCCGCAATACCTTCGAACTGATCGAGGAACCGCAACGGATTTGATTCGGGCTATGTCGCGGGAAAAAACTTTACTCGCACACCTGCCCGGTGATTACTTCAATACCAGTTGTGTATAACTACCGGTTGGGCACCGCACGTCCTGCCGCAAATGATGACAATAAGGAAGGTCAATGGATAAGTTCGTAATCAGTGGTGGAAAGCCGCTTAAGGGTCAGATCCGCGTCGACGGCTCCAAGAACGCCGCCTTGCCGATCATCCTCGGATCATTGCTCATCTCCCGGGGACAGACAATCATTCGTAATGTTCCGCCACTTCGTGATATCAAGACGGTTGTCAGGGTCATGGAGTACCTCGGTGCCAGGATCGAATACGATGATAAACGCCACATCATGGCGGTCAACGCCGAAGACCTCAATCGCCGAACAGCTCCATACGACCTTATGCGCCAGATGCGGGCCTCTTTCCTGGTGCTCGGTCCGCTGCTGTCACGACTGGGCCGTGCCAAAGTATCGCTCCCGGGTGGCTGTGTGCTCGGAGCGCGACCAGTGGATCTGCACATCAAGGGCTTCCGTGCCCTCGGCGCCAAGATCACTGAGCGATCAGGCTACGTCATGGCTCAGGGCAAACCGCTCAAGGGCGGCGAAATCTACTTTGATCGACCCAGTCATACCGGGACCGAAAACGTTCTCTTCGGAGCTGTCATGGCCAGGGGCAAAACAGTCATCGCCAATGCTGCCTGCGATCCGGAGATTGTCGATGTTGCCAACTTTCTCAACCTGGCCGGAGCCAAAATAAGCGGCGCCGGTACCCCGACAATCCTCATCGAGCCGGTAAAACGCCTCAAAGCTGTTGAATATTCTGTAAGCGGTGATCGTCTTGTAGCTGGCACTTACCTGCTCGGTGCTGCCATCACGGGTGGCAAGGTGAAGGTCACCGGGATTAATCCCAGCGACCTGACCGTTGTCCTACACAAGATGATCGAGATGGGCTGCAAAGTCACTCAGGCGCCGCGCAGCGTGGAGGTCAAGGGACCGCGAAGGCTCAAACCGGTCATGGTGACAACCTATCCGTTTCCCGGCTTTCCCACCGACCTGCAGGCCTGTATCATGGCCGCCGCCTGCACCGCCGAGGGAACTTCCCGGGTACGAGAAACCGTTTTTAGGGATAGGTTCTCCCATTGCATGGAGTTGCGGCGATTGGGAGCCGACGTCAATGTCTCCGGTGATGAAGCCGTTATACACGGTGTGCCGAGACTCTCCGGAGCCGAGGTAATGGCCAGTGATATCAGAGCCGGCGCCGGGATTGTCCTGGCTTGTCTCGCCGCTCAGG
>CAZXRO010000278.1:0-4069 GCA_964642435.1 uncultured Ignavibacteriales bacterium | reverse complement strand
CCTCGCTGGCCACCCGCGATTACCGAGAGCAGTTCTATGAATTCAAAGCACGGGCCGGTTTCACCACTGCCCTGACCTTCGGCACCCGGGTCGGTCTCGACCTCACCTGGCGCTCCGTCGAGGACGACATCTCTCGCCGCTCCTACGAAACCTATCAGACCGCCGCGTCAATCGCCAGGACGTCAGTAGACCAGCCCCGCAATCCGTCCTCCGGCTACACACTCGACTGGTCCGTTGCTTATCACCACCGACGTTACGACTCCGATTCAACCACCCTGACCACCCCCACCGTTGTGCTCAATGACACCCGTCTGAGCGCCCGCATTGCGTTGTTCCAGCCAATCGCCGCCGGGTTTGTTGGTCACCTGGTACTTAGCTACGAAGGCCTCGAGACGAATGAGGAACTCCCGCCCCTCTCCGAACTCATCTTTGTCGGCGGCCCCGGCTCCCTTCGCGGTTACCGCACCGAGCAATTCACCGCCATTCGGACCGCCGCCCTCACTGTCGAGCCACGTTGGCGCTTCGATCAGGGCGCTCTCTTCGCTTTCTATGACGGAGCCTACCTCAACAATCGCATTCCCGATGGCGACCATGCCGCCACCGAGGAATCCTGGCGCTACGGCTATGGCTTCGGCATGATGCTCAGTGACACCACCCGACGCATCTCGCTGTCCCTCGGCTGGCACCCCGGCATCCCCGCCGATCAGCCTCGACTCGCCGTGCAGCTTGGTCTCGATATATAAAAGTTGACGCTGTCGCTTCCCCTGACCTATTCTCATGGCGTGTTACGGTTATACTCACACCTCGTCCGGTATGGTGTTCCGACCGCGCTGGCCATTGTTGCCCTCGTCTGGATCGGTGCCCACTTCACATGGCTCAGCCTGCCACTGTATCCGGTGATCACCGTGTCGGTGGCTGCCGCCGCCGTCGCTACCGGCGCCAATCTGCTCCACCTGTGGCAGAATGGCTCGCGAAAGCGTATGACCAAGCTCTGGATTTCCTTCGGCCTGATGGCCACCGCCGGCCTCGTCGCGATCACGGTCAATGTCTCTGTCCTGGTGCTGACCACTGTCGCTGTTGCCGCCCTGGTTGCCATCGCCCGATACCGGCCACAGCCAGGTTATCCACGCACGCTCGCCTTCAGCGTGATAGCCGCCCTGCCCGTATTCGCCGGGGCTGCCGCCGTCGATCCCGTCCTGGCCTGGCAATTGCCGCAGGTGATCATTGCTGCCGCGATCGCAATGCTCTTCACACTGGTGCTCGGCTTGACCGACATTGCCCATTCCCGACAGCAATCAGAATTGCCCCGAAGCGCCAATCTCATGGCCGCTCTTGCTCTCTGTTTCGTGCTCGTGCTTACTATGATTGCCCCCGTCACCATCGGCTGGTACGGAAACCTGTTTCGAAATCTGGCGATCTATACCTTCGGACTGCCGGCTCTCGGCCTGTTCATAATAGTATGGGGCAACCCTACCGACACCATGCTGCGGATCGGACGAATCACTCTCAGGGTCGGTTCGGTGCTCGTGTTGGCCGCCTTGGCACTGGCCTGAGACAAGGGAGTGCAAATTAGCGTGAAACCTTACCGGTGATTACTAAGTATAAGGCAAACTGTAGGATAACATTGAATCATCAGGCGGAACAGACACCATATATGAAACCAAAACTCGCTGCCGTATCCCTGATATTCCTGTGGCTCGTGGGTATCGCCATTGGCCATGCCGCCCAGACACCCATTCCCACCAGTCCTGCCCGCGGCATCGAAATCTCCCAGCGTCTTGCCGAACACCACATCCCCTTCGAGGATACCGCCCGCTTTGAGATTACCCTCCAGTGGCAGGGACCCCAGTCAGCCTACATCTTCGACCGCCCGCTAAGCCTCGAACTCGACCACCTCAAGGTCGGTCGCTTCTCATCAACCATTGCCTCCCGAGGCCAGGGCGATCAGGAAACCACCACCAAGATCTACTCCTACGAACTCCTGCCTCTTGCTCCCGGGACTGCCGAGATTGAACCGGTCGAAATCAGCTATCTGGCCATGCCCGACAGCATCCGTGGCACCCTCATGACCGAAAAAATGACCGTCCAGATAGACAAGCCCGTTCCGCCCCCCGAACCAGGCGATACCAGTACCCTTACCTACTTTGGCATTGCTCTTGCCGCCCTGCTCGCCGGAGCCGTCATCATTCTGGCCTTCAGGGGACGGTCCGAACAGAAGACCGCCCCGCGCCTTTCTCCACGGCAGGTCTTTCTCCAGCAACTGGGCATCCTGCGCGCCGATTCCGACAACGATGTGAAACGCTTCCAGGGCGGATTGTATAAACTCCTGTGTGCCTTCCTGTACGCTGAGTATGATATCGAGGTCGGCGAGAAAGAACGCGACCAACTCGATCAGGAGCTTCAGGACAAGAGTGACCTCGGCGATGGCCAGCGCGAAACCCTGCTTGAT
Organism: uncultured Ignavibacteriales bacterium; assembly: GCA_964642435.1. Lineage (GTDB taxonomy): Bacteria > Zixibacteria > MSB-5A5 > GN15 > FEB-12 > WJKG01. Next base: position 1,620 of record CAZXRO010000278.1, on the reverse strand, counting down.
TGGCTGTTGCAGGCCCGGCAGGACAAGTTCCGGCCCGTGCAAGCCTCGCCCGGCGAGACAATTCGGCGCGAAAACGCGATCCGTGCTTTCTTCGAACGACTGCAAGATAACAAGAAATAGATGGAGGACCGATGGATACAGATATCCAGTACATCCAGTCCCAGGTAGAACAGGAGGCAGCCTTCATCCAACGCCTCCAGGACCAGATCCGAAAAGTCATCGTAGGCCAACAGTATCTGGTCGAGCGCCTGCTCATGGGCATTCTGGCCGATGGTCACATCCTTATCGAGGGCGTCCCCGGACTCGCCAAGACTCTGTCAGTCAATACCTTGGCGCAGTCAATTCAAGCAAAATTCCAGCGCATTCAGTTTACCCCGGACCTGCTGCCGGCCGATTTGGTCGGTACCATGATCTATAATCCGCAGACCACCGAATTCACCGTCAAAAAGGGTCCGGTCTTCGCCAATATCATCCTCGCCGATGAAATCAACCGCGCCCCCGCCAAAGTCCAGTCCGCCCTGCTCGAGGCCATGCAGGAGCGACAGGTTACTATCGGCGACACCACCTTCCCGCTGGAACAGCCCTTTCTGGTGCTGGCCACCCAGAACCCGATCGAGCAGGAAGGAACCTACCCGCTGCCCGAGGCCCAGGTCGACCGCTTCATGATGATGCTCAAGATCAGCTACCCGACCCCCGCCGAGGAACGCGAGATCATGGAACGCAATACCGGCGCCCCCATCCCCAAACTGCAGCCGGTCATCACCCCGGCCGACATCATCAAGGCCCGCCAGGTTGTCCGCTCCATCTATATCGATGACAAAGTGAAGGAGTACATCGTCAACCTCGTCTTCGCCTCACGCGAACCTGAGAAATATGGATTGGCCGCCATCAAGAATATGGTCGCTTTCGGTGCCTCGCCGCGTGCAACCATCTATCTGAACCTGGCCGCAAAAACCCACGCCTTCGTTCGCGGACGTGGCTATGTCACGCCCGAGGATATCAAGGCCATCGGACACGATATCCTGCGCCACCGTATCCTCATCACCTATGAGGCCGAGGCCGAGGATGTCACCTCCGATGATATCGTCACCAGGATCTTCGATACGGTCGAGGTGCCGTAAGACAACAGGGAGCAGAGCCGGTAACGCCATGATACCAGCCGAAGTACTCAAACAGATCCGAAGGATCGAAATCCGCACCAAGCGCCTGGTCAACGACCTGTTCTCAGGCGAATACCATTCCACCTTCAAAGGACAGGGAATGGAATTCGAGGAGGTACGCCAGTACGAACCCGGCGATGACGTCCGACTGATCGACTGGAACGTTACCGCCCGCACCGGCTACCCGTATATCAAGAAGTTCAAAGAAGAACGCGAACTATCCGTGGTTCTGCTCGTCGATGCTTCCTCATCCGGCCGTTTCGGCACCAAAGAGCGCTTCAAAAGTGAAATGGCCGCCGAACTAGCCGCCCTTTTGGCCTTCTCCGCTATCAAGAACAACGACAAGGTCGGCCTGATCATTTTCACCGACACCATTGAGAAATTCATCCCGCCCAAAAAGGGCCGCTCTCACGTGCTCCGTATTATCCGCGAGATCTTGTATTTCCAGCCTCAGGGAACC
>CAZXRO010000277.1:0-4075 GCA_964642435.1 uncultured Ignavibacteriales bacterium | reverse complement strand
CACCTACACCGGACGCATCTCGACTGCGAACTTCGAGGCAACCTCACCAATCAGGTAGATCAGCGATTGCGAGTTCGGAACAGAGAAACGCGGAGAGAATTGTTCAAAATGCCGGTGTTCCCACTGGCACCGATGGCGCTCGAACGGGTTGCCGAATGCGTCCTCCTGTGCGGTTGTATTTTTGGGCGTGGCGACGATAACGTTGCGCCCTTTCTTCAGACACAAGTCAACCATCCGCATCCCCTCGCCCAGATCGAAGTGCTCGATTACATCGATCAACAGAATCAGATCATATGTGAACGTGAGCTTCGGCAGGATATCGCGGGCATCTCCTCGGTAGACATTGTCATAGACGTACTCATGTAGCGGGGTCAGGTACTTATCGAATACCTCGATACCGTCGATTCGCCGAGTCCATTGATCGTATTCCGCGGCTGCTCCCCAGAACTCCAGGTATTCACGGGCCAGGACGCCGTACTTGCCAAATCCTACGCCTATATCCAGCACGCTCTGCGGCCGGGTTTGATACATGAGCTGTGTGATTTCATTGAGCTGAAGGTAACTGCTGGTCGGCATGAGATTCTCCTCCATGAATGCGCCGAGTTCACATCGCATCGCACGCCATCTCCCTGCTGTGCGATTCCCTTGTCTTCTTGTCGGCTGTCAAACGTCAAAGCTTGACCCGTCAACGGCATAGCCGAAAGCTCGACAGCGCGGTGAAGGTGGCTGTTGTCACTTTGGAATTCGAATCTGATGCCCTTGCCCAATATGCCGCTTTTGTATATACTGTGCGGACGAAAAAACAGAAGACACGACACGAGTAACTACATATCGGATGCCGTCGAGGCGTCCATCGGAGGGTAAGTCATGTATCGCGTACCGACCCCCATTAATGAGCCGGTTCGAATGTACGAACCGGGAAGTAAGGATCGCGAAGAGGTCATCAAGGCTATCAAGGAGCTTCGCGATAATCCGGTTGAGATCCCGCTTGTCATTGGCGGTGAAGAAGTTAAAACTGGCGAGATCAAAGAGATCACCGCTCCGCACAACCACAAACTGGTGCTTGGCAGATACCATCAGGGCGGTGAGAAGGAAGTCAAGATGGCAGTCGAGGCAGCCATCGAGGCACGCAAGACCTGGGAACACATGCCCTGGGAACAGCGCTCCGCGGTCTTTCTGCGGGCCGCCGAATTGCTCTCCGGACCGTACCGCTACAAGATGAATGCCGCCGCCATGCTGGCTCACTCCAAGAACATCTTTCAAGCCGAAATCGATGCTGTCTGCGAGCTGATTGACTTCTACCGTTTCAACTGCTATTTCGCCCAGCAGCTCTATGATGTCCAGCCGCTCAATGCCCCCGGTATCTGGGATCGCATGGACCACCGTCCGCTGGAGGGTTTCGTGTTCGCCGTCACACCGTTCAACTTCATTTCCATCAACGGCAACCTGCCTGCAGCCCCCGCTATCATGGGTAATGTCAGTGTCTGGAAACCTGCGTCAACCGCGGTCTACACCTCGCACTTGCTCATGCAAATCCTCCGTCAGGCTGGGTTGCCCGGCGGCGTGATCAATATGATCTTTGCCCGTGGAAAGGCAATCGGCGATACCGTCCTGCGCAGCGAACACCTGGCCGGGATACATTTCACCGGCAGCACCGGTGTTTTCCAGTCTATGTGGAAGACCGTTGGCGAGAACATTGCCAACTACCGTGCCTATCCGCGCATTGTCGGCGAGACGGGCGGTAAGGACTTCATCATCGCCCACAAGACAGCCAATGTCGACGAGCTGGTGACGGCAGTCATCAGGGGGGGCTATGAGTTCCAGGGCCAGAAGTGCTCGGCCGTCTCCCGTGTGTACATTCCGGAGTCAATGTGGCCGGAGGCCAAAGAGAAGTTGGTCTCTCAGATCAACGGGCTCAAGATGGGCGACCCGGAAGACTTCACCAATTTCGTCAATGCCGTGATCGACAAGTCGGCCTTCGAGTCCATTACAGCCTACATCAAACACGCCAGGGAGAACGAGGGCTTCGAGATCCTGGCCGGAGGCAACTACGACGACAGCACGGGCTGGTTCATCGAGCCAACACTGGTTCACTCGAAGGAACCTCGCAGCAAGCTGATGGAGGAGGAGATCTTTGGCCCGGTGGTGACTGTCTATGTCTATAAGGACGACGAGTACGCCAATGCCCTGCATCTGGTCGACACTACCTCGCCATATGCTCTCACCGGCGCCGTGTTCGCCACGGATCGCAACGCGGTCGCCCTGGCCGAGCGCACGTTGCGCCATGCCGCTGGCAACTTCTATATCAACGACAAGCCGACCGGCGCCGTTGTCGGCCAGCAGCCCTTTGGCGGTGGTCGAGCCAGCGGCACCAACGACAAGGCTGGAGCTATCCAGAACATGCTGCGCTGGGCCAGCCCCCGGTCCGTCAAAGAAAACCTGGTCCCGCCTCGCGATTACCGTTACCCGTTCATGGGATAATCAGGCTCAATGAGCTGAGATCGATAACGGGCCCGCCGGCAGAAATGCCGACGGGCCTCTGTGTTTCAAGCCCACCCTCGCTGTTCATATTCCAGTCAAGAAATCTTCGAATATGGCCGTTAATACCTATATGGAGCAGTCTATTCCCGAGAGTATTGGTCACTATCGGATTATCGAGAAAATCGGCCATGGCGAGATAGGCGAGGTCTTCACTGCCTATGATTCAGGGCTCGATCGTGCCGTCAATCTGAAAGTGCTCAACCCCGAGTGGTGCCAGTCCCAGGCGTTTGTCAACCGCCTCACCTTCAAGGTCAAACAGGTCGGTCAGCTCCATCATCAGAATATCAGGCGCGTATTCGGACTGGATGATTTCGAGGACCGCATTGTCATTGTTCAGGAGCACATTGAGGGACAAACGCTGTGTGACCGCCTGCGTTTTGGGCACTTCGATGAAATGGGCTTCTACGCCCTTATCATGCAGATTTGCGCCGGGCTGGGCCACGCACATGAGCATCGGGTCGTACATGGCAACCTGAAGTCATCGAACCTGATTCTCGATGAATCCGGTCGGATTAAGATCACGGACTTTGGGCTGGAACGACGTGTAGACTATATTGGCGGCAATCATCCCGAGCCACAAACGTGGCAGATTCGTTATCTGGCCCCCGAGCAGCTTCGCGGTGCAACGCCCAAATCGACGACCGACATCTTCACCCTTGGCATCATCTTCTACGAGATGCTGGCCGGACAGCTTCCTTTTGGAGGTGAAACCGCGGCCTCCGTCATCAACAACATCCGCTATGAGCGGCCCGACTTTGAGTTACTCCGTCAGGGCGGAGTGCATGGCGACACAATCCTTCTGCTGAGTAAAATGATGGCCAAGAACCCGGAGGATCGCTTCGCCAACGCCAACGAGGTGCTGCTGTCGGCCGATGCGATAGCTGTGTTTGAGCGCAGTTTCAAGCCTGCCGGGTTCGCCAGAAAGGACCGCTATACACCGCGTCAGTACCTGACGATCTCGCTTCTGATGGCGCTGCTGCTGATCCTCTGGCTGGTCGTCACCACCGTATACAAGTGAAGGGGTGTGCCCCCGAGACTCTCGAGTAAGCTGCCCTCGGCACCCGACAATGTTCCTCAGACAGGCCGATATCCCGTTTGACAATCTGGGCTGGATTCCCGTCCTTAGGGTAGAGGAAGTGGGCTACTTACCCGGAGGGGCGAATGCAAACAATCCTGTACTCTCTCTTGTTCGTCTGCATTACAACTGCGACGGTCAGTGCCGGTGAACACGGTGGAGTTGCACGGGAAAGGGCTGCGCCGCGTACTTCAGCGGGGTCACCTGGAATGACGCGCGATCGGAATATGTGTGATACCGCAAATGGTGGGCGGTGGGTGGGTTATGGCGACCTGCCCAGGTCTGCAGCGAAGCAGTCACCGGGCCTCTCCCGCGAGGAAGCCTTCGAGAAGGCAGTTTGCTATGTAGGCATTGAGCCGGAGACAAGCGCTGTGGAGTCAATCCGCGATTCAGCCGTTCTGACCTCACTTGGTCCGGCGGGCGTACCATTCCTGAGGCCGTCACACAGTGAATCTGTGT
>CAZXRO010000276.1:0-4107 GCA_964642435.1 uncultured Ignavibacteriales bacterium | reverse complement strand
AAGCCATCGCGACCGTCGTCCTGTGCGGGCTTGTCTCCATCCTCGTCCTCTGGCAACTCCCCGGCATGACTGACCGCTTCACCGAACAGACCACTATCCGGGACGCCGACACCTACCAGGGTGGCCGCCTGTACATCTGGAACCACTCCTGGCAGATCCTCAAAGACCACCCCGTCACCGGTGTTGGACCAGGGAATTTCCGCCAGCACTACCAGACTACACTGCCAGAGGACACACACCCTCGTTTCATCTTCCCGCACGCCCACAATGACCCCCTGCACATCGCCGTCATCGGCGGTATCCCCGCAGCGATTCTCTGGCTGGCCCTCTGGCTGGTTATTCTCCTGCTTGCCTGGCAGGGCCAACGTCTCCCCAACGATGCCCGACCGGCAGCCGGAGCCTACAACCTCGCCCTGCTGCTCGGATCACTGATGTTCCTGATGACCTCCCTGACCGAGGCCACCTTCTTCGACGAAGAAGTCCGCCAATTGGCCATGTTTATCTGGGCGCTCGGCCTGGCCGATTGGTATAACTACTCGAAGCGCACAAAAGCTTCAGGCAAAACTACTTGACAAATTCAACCGCCACCGTGTTCTTAGGACCAATATGACTGCCAAAGCCAACAACCGTATCGATACCGCCGAGGAATTCCACTGGCCCTTCGGTAAGATCAATTACCTGATCTTCGGCGCTGCCATCATCACCATCATTATCGGCTACATCACGCTCGCCCAGGGATCGATCACCCTCGCGCCGGTTCTCCTCGTACTCGGCTACTGTGTGCTGATCCCCATCTCTTTGCTGCTTCGCTCCAAAGATATTGACTCCGGCGAATCTATCGAGGCCATCGAGAAGGCTATCGAGGCCGACGACCAACGCGCCGACGCCTGATCCCTCCCGGGACAGGTCTCCCGTCAACCATTGAGCCTCAGTGAAAGCCGCCTGCCGCAGTGCAAGCATGAACAACCATTGCATTGCCGCATTCGGATTAGACAAACCTTTACCCCCGCTCGTTTGTTATATAGATTGAGACAGGCGGCTCAACGCCGACAAAGGAGGAAACATGCGTCGCTCGTCGCGCCCCTTAGGGACGCGCTCAATCAAAGACAAGGCCAAGGACACCAGTAAATGGACCTCCGGCGAGGGTATCGCTATCGCCGTCGTCGTCATCATCGCCATCATTGTCGTCTTTGCCTTCACCTACTGGGGAGGATAACCCCACCCTCAGGGGGCTCCTCCGAGATATGTAACCAACTGTCCACCAGCGCCTTAATGTGCTTTGGGAGGTTTTTGGGGAAGAAACCTGCGGCCGTGGTGTATCGGCATCAAACGGCATACAATACCAAAGCTGCCTTCAAGGAGGTGGATCATGCGTCCCAAATCCAAATCACCCCAATCCGACCGTCCCGGTCAGGCCACTCGCGTTCTGAACACGCCCACCGGAACGATCGAACGAATCCTCATTACCACCGCCATCTCAATCGCCATCATCCTCGCCAGCCTGGCCAGCGCCTATGGTGCCGCCGTCGGCCAGATCACCGGTACCATCCTCGATAAAGAAACCGGCAAACCCGTCGTCGGCGCCACAGTCCTCATCGTCGGTACCACCCGTGGTGCTATGTCCGATTTCGATGGCAAGTTCCTGATCCGTCAGGTCGAACCCGGCCTCTACACCCTCCGCATCTCACACCTCGACTACAAGACTATCGATGTCAAGGATGTCTCGGTGGAAGTAGATCATTCGGTGGAGCTGGCAACTGCGAAATTGGAGAAACTAATCGGACCTCTTGACAAGCAGATAGTTGTCCAGTCGTCGCCAGAGATCCTCGAGGTCTTTGAAGTCTCCGACCAGGCATCCACCACCAAAGAGTCGGTTGACCGCAAACCCGTTACAACCGTGGACGAACTCCTCAAAGAAGTGAAAGGCACTGTGATTGATTCCGGGGGAAAGGTCTTCATCCGCGGTGGCCGTGCGGGCGAGGTCTCCTATACCATCCAGGATGCGGGACCGCTGTTTCTGGATGCAAAGCTCGTGAGCGACTCGTCAGAGATCCAGATGCGCCATTCCACCAGCCGCCGAACGGCATTCGGGAGCCTCACCGGTGTCATCATCGACTCTGCCACCGGCGACCCGATTCCCGGAGCCACTGTCAGAGTGTTGGGTAGCACCAATGGTGCGGTCGCCGATGGCAACGGCGTCTTTCTGGTGAAGGGTATATCGATCGGCAATTGCGATCTTCGCGCAGGTGCCATCGGCTATCTCAACAAGGACTTCGCTGATGTGCCAATTAGACGGGGAGAAACCACCAATCTCGGCACCATTGCTCTGACCCCGCTCACGACTGGCAAACTCGACGAGAAGATCACCGTCGTCGGCGACCGCGACATCCTCGAGGTCTTCGAGGTATCCAATCAGCCAACCATATCCAAAGAGCCCGTTGAGCACAAACCTGTTACAACTGTCGACGAGTTGCTTACCCAGGTCCCCAAACCAGTGACTAACACTAAGGGTGAGGTTTACATTCGCGGTGGTCGCTCAGGCGAGGTCTCCTACGTAATCGATGGCAAATCCATCGGCGACCCCCTCGGCGGACTCGGCCAGGCAGGGAAGACCCAATCCGAACTCCCCATGCGGCCACGCTACCCCGTACCGCCAAACTACGACGATCATCCACGCTTCGATGGCATGACCTTCCAGGACTACGGCGTCAACCCCTGGACCGATACCCGGCGCGACTACCAGTCAACTTTCGCTGCCGATGTCGATGATGCCTCGTTTATCATGACCCGCTCCTATCTCGAGCGCGGCCATCTGCCGCCCGCCGACGCCGTTCGAACCGAGGAGTTCATCAATCACTTCCACTACGACTACGATGGCTCCTTCCGCGAAACCTTCCGCGTCTACGTCGAGGGCGCCACCTCACCGTTTGCACCCGAGGTCGACCTCATCCGAATCGGCATCAAGGGCCGCGAGGTCCCCGAGCACCACCGCGATGACGCCAATCTCGTCTTTGTCATCGATCGCTCCGGTTCCATGCAGCGCGAGAACCGCATTCAGCTCGTCAAGGATGCTCTGCGCATGCTCCTCGGCCAATTGCGCCCCAATGACCGCATCGCCATTGTCGCCTTCGACACCCGCGCCGAAATCATCCTGCGCCCCACTTTCGTCCGCGACAAATGGGAAATCCAGCACGCCATCGAGCGTATCTACGCCAATGGTTCCACCAATGTCGACCATGGCCTCAAGCTTGGCTACGAGCTGGCCAACAAGATGTTCACCCGCGGCAAAATCAACCGTGTCATGCTGCTCTCCGATGGCGTCGCCAATACCGGCCGCACTCAGGCCGACCAGATCCTCGCCCGTATCAAGCGTTTCGCCGATAAGGGTATCACCCTGACCACCGTCGGCGTCGGTATGGGTAATTACAACGACGAACTGCTCGAGAAGCTCGGCAACAAGGGCAACGGCGGCTACGCCTATGTCGACTCCCGCGATGAAGCCCATCGGATCTTCGTCGAGAAACTCACCGGCACCCTGCAGGTGATCGCCCGCGATGTCAAGATCCAGGTCACTTTCAACCCCCAGGTTGTCGCCAGCTATCGTCTGCTTGGCTACGAAAATCGCGATGTTGCCGATCACAAATTCCGCGACGACCGCGAGGACGGGGGAGAGGTTGGCGCCGGTCACGAGGTGACCGCCATCTATCAGGTCCAGTACCAGCGACGCACCCGCTCCAACGAGATCGGTACTGTCGCCATCCGCTACAAGGACCCGGATCACCCCGAACGCGTTCATGAGATCAACGGTGAGATCACGCGGCGACACATCCAGCGCAACTTTGATCGCACCAGTGACTTCTTCCAGCTTGCCGCTGTCGGAGCCGAGTTTGCCGAAATCCTCCGCCAGGTCAACGCCTGGCCCGGTCACGCCAGCCTCGCGGAACTGGAACACCGCGCTTCAGACCTCGCCTGGCGGATGGAATCACCCCAGGCCGAGGAACTGGCCAACTTGATCCGTCTGGCCCGGCAGCACGGTGATCACCTCGCCGATTGGTAACACCTCCTCTTAGACGTCCCTCTACCCAAAACCGAAGCGGGTGCCATCTG
>CAZXRO010000275.1:0-4140 GCA_964642435.1 uncultured Ignavibacteriales bacterium | reverse complement strand
TCGCGCGGGTCGCCCTGATGCTCGTTGAGGGTTTGTTGTGCCCAGTTCGGGAAGGCATCGAATGAGTCATAGTCGTCGCAGTAGTAGCAGAAGTTGTCGGCCAGTTCACGGCGGACGATGAGTTGCTCAAGCAGGGCATCGCGCGATTTGTCATGGCCTTGATAGCGCTGAATTTCCCATGCGACTCGTTGCGGCGCAACGTGGCCGAAGTGGAGATACGGTGACAGACCGGTTTGCGAATCTCGGTTGGGGTCATTTCGGTACTGGTCGTAGTCGGGCAAGTCGTGGTTCAGAAAGCGCCGAAGGCGTTTCCTGGCGGCATCGCTGCCGGGCGTGATGCTGCTGACAGGTCCGACGGACCGGTCAACAGTGATCGACTGCTCCAGTTGCTCCCAGTTGACCGGCGCGACCTGGTCCGGCCAGCGATGCGGGTGTTTGTTCAGGGCTGGAAGCTCGGTCAGGTATTGGTCGAGCAGGCGCTGGACTTTCGGGCGGAAGGTATATGCTGCGTACTCGCGCTTGTCCGAGGCTATCCAGCAGGGAACGATGTTGTGGGTATCGACCTGCCAGAATGGGCACTCGATAGTCTCAGCGATCTGGCTATACCATGATTGGTTGATGCGCAGGGGCGAGAAGTCGGTCACCAGCACGGAGATATCATGTTGCTTAACGAAGGCGGGGATCTGCTGCGCAGGTTGTCCTGTCAGGATGATCAGGGGCATTTGTTTCTTGCGCAGTTCAGTTTCGAGCTGTTTGAGTCCCTCAAGCATGAAATGGTACTGGCGCCAGGTAGCCTCGAGGAAATCCGGGACGAGATTGAAGACAACGGCGAGGGGTTGCCTGGAAGCGAGCGCCAGTCGCTGAGCGTACAGCAAGGCCCAGTTGTCCTCGGCGCGCTGGTCACGGCTCATCCAGTAGGTAATTGGGCCGGTCTTGTGTTGACCGTCGGTGAGCAGGCGTGCGCGGCGTTGTATGTCGGTTATGGCGTTCATCTCTCAGCGCTTTCCAGTTTGATTGTACAACAGCGAGATTGGACAGCCGGGTCCCGATTTGGGGTGAGTGCGGGGCGATTTGCTGAGAATCTGGCCGGACTGAAGCGGAGGCATGGAGGCGGAGAATGACCAGAGAAAAGGGACAGGGCTTTGATGGCCCTGTCCCTGTTGATTGCGATGAAAGGCGGAATGTCTGCTTGTAGGTTACTTGAGCATCAGCATCTTGCGAGTATTGGTGTACGGGCCACTTTCGAGGCGGTAGAGGTACACGCCACTGGAGACGCTCTGGCCGTTATCGGCGCGGCCATCCCAGGTGACAGTGTGGTCACCGGCGGGATAGTCGGTGTCGACAAGCGTTCGAATCTTCTGGCCCAGCACGTTATATATGCTCAGCGTTACATGGCCGGCATTGGCGAGACCAAAGCTGATCTGGGTGCTGGGGTTGAAGGGGTTGGGGTAGTTCTGGTCCAGGTGCCAGGTTCTGGCGACCGAGGGTGCACCGTTGGGACTTGAGAACATGGAGGTCAATTCTACCCGCTCGCCGTGGCGTTGCCACTCGATGGATGGGAAAGCCTCTTCCCCATCGACCAGAATCCGCACCGTCTCACCGGGTTTCGGGTAGGTAGTGATGTCACCATCGCTGCCGTAGACCGGGGTGAAGCGCAGAATCTGGTTGTGGTAGATGGAGCGGCCGCACGTGGCGCCATCGGCTGTGACGAATTCGAGGGTAGCTCCCTCGTCGATCGGAGATCCATCAAAGGTAAGGCTGGAGCCATAGACGGACATCCACTGTCGGGTCGGGGCGATGTTGGACTCTGCCGCCAGCGTGGGTCGTTGTGGCAGACGCGGGGAGGCAAGAGGTGTATTGCCGAAGTAGTCAAGGACTCCGCCGGTTTCGGATTTGAGCCAGTAGCCATGGAGTGGCACCATGTAGTCCATGGTGGAGAAATCCGGAGTGGAAGGTTGATAGGTCTCATAGCCGTCGCGGAAGCCGAGGGCGACGATGAGGTCATCGTTCACGCTGTTTAGTGCTTCCTCAGGCGGTAAGCTGTCCTGTGGCCAGTATGACACGAGGTTCCAGCCTTCGTACACCGGGATGGCATCACCGGGTTCAATGGGCAGTTCGCAGATGTCGATTGTGACCTCGCAAGTGCTGCGAATCCAGTAGCCAAAGTGGTAGTCTACCGTCCACAGGGTTGAGAAATCCAGCAGATCGGGGTCGTAGGTCAGACCGCCGCCATTGAAGCTCATGACAGCATCGACACATTCGGCAAACGGCGCGATGAAGTCCTCGAGGTCATCGCTGTAGGCGACATTCCACGAGATGAGGTTCCACCCGGGCGAGAGGGTCAATTGGCGGCAGAACTCAGTGTAGAAGTTGCACAGGTCGTAGCTGGCATACATCTCGGTGAACACGATGACCGGGTCGGTGAACACGGAATCGCCATTGAGGGTGAACTGGATAGTGTCGCCGAGATCGGCGCCCTCGTCCCAGTCGGACCAGGGGTCATCGCGGTAGATGAACATGAAGCCGAAGTGGCCTTCCGGTTCGACGACGTCCAGGCCGCAGAGCACGCCCTGGGGATCATAGGCGCGGATAGTATCACCGGGGTTCAGTGGCTGGCCGTTGAACACTGGTTCGGCGCAGGAAACGTAGATCCACTCCCAGGTGGGAATGACGGTGGCCGTGTCTGCGAGGGTAACATTGATGGAGAACTCGCAGCTATCGGCGCCGCAGTCGTTTTCGGCTATGAGAGTGAAGGCGTACTCGTCGTTTTGATCCGGGGTAAAGCAGACCTGTCCGTCGGACCAGAATTCCTGTCCGCTGGTGAGCGTGAAGTCGCCGTTTATGGGTACATCGATACAGATCTCAGTTCCAGGCGGGACGATGGTATCATTGAGCGGTCCCGGGCAGGTGATGACCGGAGGTACGCCAGCATCGGCGACGGCAACCATGTTGGAGGTGTAGACGATATCGCAGCGTCGGTCGGTGATGGTGATGTAGAGCGAGTCAGTCAGCGAAGGGAATTGATCGACCCAGACCCAGATATCATCAAGCATGGCGGCCTGATCGAGGGCGCAGAAGCCGTAGAGGTAGTTATCATCATTGTCGTAGATGTTGACCCATGAGCGGGAGGCGGAGTCGTTGTCGCCGCATGGCGGCAAGTCCGGGGCGGGTTCAAAGAGTGAATCCGGATAGGCCATCCAGTTGGTCACGCCGAGGCTGATGAGGATCGGCGAATACTCATGAATAACGGTGGGTTCGACACATTCGATCACCAGTTCCGGTGCAGGCAGGTCGGGCCAGCAGATCAGGGTATCCTCGCAGGAGACAATGACCGGGCCGTATTCGCTGTCGAAGCCCCAGTTGTCGCGGGCATAGATGACGTAGTCGATACCGCTCTCGGTGGCGAAGCTTGCGGGGACGGTAGCGACGTATAGGTTGGCTGAGTCGAGGCCCGTGAAGTCAACGGTGTCGTACGGCTCGCCGCTGTCAGCGACGCGGTAGTAGAGCCGGACGAGGTCAACGTAGTCGGTGGTGTCGACGACGGTGGCCGTGATGGTCATATCGGTGCCATAGATACATCCGGATGGTTCGTGGGCGATCCCGGGTGGGTCGTTTGGGCACAGGGCAATCGCGTAGGGATTGTCGTGCGGATTGGTCGCCGGCAGGGAGACAGTGGCCATACCGTCGGAAGCGGTGATGTAGTACTCCACTCCCCCGCTTTCCGGCAGAGTGGCGGCCGGGACGGCAGCGCAGTACAGGCCGGGTTCGCTTTCGGTCATGGGAGTAGTTGTATAGATCGTCTCACCGACCACGCGGTAGAAGAGGCTGGCGTTGTTGACCAGCGGCTCGACATCATCCGTGATCTGTGCACAGATGACCAGGTCGTTATCGGGAGGCTGGCATTCAGTTGCCAGGGCGATAGTTGCCGGATCCTCGAGAATCGAGGGTGGTTCATTTTCCTGGTAGTTGACGGTGTCGCAGTAGTCACAGTCGGGTGCGAAGGTACACACGATCACCTCGTGCCAGTCACCGTTGGCGTCGGTATCTGGCGAGGTGAAGCTGATGAGGTATCGGCTGCAGAGGCGCTCTTTGATCTCGATGAAGATGCTCTCGAGGTCGGAGGCGGAGGGTGCAAACTGA
>CAZXRO010000274.1:0-4163 GCA_964642435.1 uncultured Ignavibacteriales bacterium | reverse complement strand
GCTCTGGGAAGAATTCTCCAAGGAGATGAAACGCCGATATTGGCCGGATATCGCTGTCCGACAGGAGGCAGATGAGTTCGCTGACCAGCTGACCAATGCCCGCGAGGATGGATCTTACTATAACGAGAAACCTGTCTACACACCCGATGGGGACAAGATAGCCATATTCACCGATGAGTCCGACTTTACTGAAATCGTCCTCATCGATGCCGTCACCGGCGAAATCACCGACCGACTCGTTAAGTCCTCGCGCTCAGGCGATCTTGAATCTCTGCACTCCTATGTCTCGGGCGTATCGTTTTCCCCCGATGGTCGACAAATGGTGTTTGTGGCCAAATCGCACGGCAATGACGCCCTGTTCTTCTTCGACATGGACAAGCGAGAGGTCACCGACATCAAGCGCTATGGATTCAATACCATCGTGAATCCTGACTGGTCACCCGATGGATCCCGGATCGTGTTCTCTGCGCTTGAAGGCGATCGCCGTGACCTGTGGGTGTATGAAGTGTCCACTGATACCGTTGTCAGGCTCATGGCGGATCGGCACGATGATATCGAAGCCTGTTGGACCGCCGATTCCCGGCGAATCATCTTCTCTTCCGACCGCTATCACCCACAGAATCCTGCCGTACCGCAGGCCGGCACCATGTACTCCGGTCCCGAGGCATACATGCCCGGAGGGTTTGACTACGGTTCCTATAACCTCCATACCGTCGATCTGGAAACAGGCATTGTCACGCCCCTCGATGTCGGCTTAGGGGCCAATATGTCCCCCAAAGTGTCGCCCGATGGCACCAAGCTGGCATTCATATCCAATCGCAACGGCATCGATAACATCTACATCGCCTACCTCGACGAAGCTAAGGTATACGCCGTGACCGACATTCTCAGCGGCGTTCGCTCGTTGTCCTGGTCGCCCAAAGGTGACAAGATCGCCTTTTCTGCCTTCTTCCGCGGCAGCTTTGATATCTTCACCCTCGACAAACTCGTCCCGGCCGGCGACGATGGTATCCTGACTCTTACTGACTTCGCAGCGGGCAAATACAATCTGCTGCGTGAAGCCAGGCTCGCCCAGAAGGGAGTGCCCCAGCCGCTTGAGGATCCGCTCGATGCCGCCAGCCTCATTGATGAATACCAGGTGTACAGGGTTGACCCCGATGAATTCGCGAAATTGCTGGATACGGCCGAGGTCGAGAGCGACATTCCGCTCGCCGACTCCGCTACCGTTCCAGAAGACACCACAACCGCCGCTGACAGTCTGACCGCCGAGGACTCCGTGATCACCGAAACCGGCATCCACGATGGCGAGTTTGTCTATATCAGCGAGGAGGAACTCAGGCCCCTGGATTCGATGTTTGTCGACGTTTCCGATGACGTCGATGGCGTCTTTGGCGCCCGCGGACAGGAAGAGCCCGAAGTGTTTGACTCGATTGACGTGCCCGAGGATGGCGAATACGAGATCAAGGAATACGAGACCAAATTCACCCCGGACTTCGCCGGAGGCGGTTTTGCCTATGACACCTTCTTTGGTCTGCGGGGGCAGTCGGTCTTTGTCTTTTCGGACTATCTCGGCAACCACCAGTTCATCTTTGCCACCGATCTGGTCAACACCATCGATCAGGCAAATGTCCAGGCGTTTTATTTCTATAACCGACACCGCACCAACTATGGTGTTGGGCTGTTCCATACGAAGAACTACTACGAGGATGCCTTCGACCACTTGTTTTCCGATCGCTTCTATGGCCTCCAGTTCTATGCCAGCCGGCCCTTCTCCACCTTCAGCCGGCTGGAGCTCTCTGCCGGACAGTATTTCATCGACCGCCAGTTCTATGATTTCGATGATCCGAGAGAGAACCGCAATACGGCCGCGCTCAATGGGGAGTTCGCCTACGTCACCGACAATATCCTCTGGGGCATAACCGGCCCTATCAACGGACGCCGCTCGAAACTGGCCATTAGCGCCGGCGGCAGTGTCTTCGGAGACAATGATCGCGTTAACTACTACGCGTTCGATCTCGACTATCGACGCTACTGGCACTTCGCCGAGCGATTCTCATTTGCTTTCCGGGTGGCTGGCGGCGCCTCCTTCGGCGGAACACCCAAGCGGTATTTCCTGGGCGGAACGACAAACTGGATCGGAAATCGAACCGTCGATGCCGATGTGTACGAGGAAGAGAACCTGTACTTTGCCGATGTCATCACTCCCTTGCGCGGCTACGACTACTACGAGTTATCCGGGGATAGGTATGCACTCATGAATCTCGAATTTCGCTACCCCATGATCGACTATTTCCTGATGCGCTTCCCGCTGCCAATAGCCATTACACGCGTGACCGGTGCCCTGTTCTGGGACTTCGGCGCTGCCTGGACCGGTGACAATTTCAAGGGTGGTACCAGTGAGGGGGGAGGACGCCTGCGCGATATCAAGAGTGGTTTTGGATTCGGCATGCGCGCCAATCTTGGATTCCTCCTGCTGCGCTACGACCTGGCCTGGTCGACTGACTACCAGAAGGTTTCCGACAAACCGACGTCCTATTTTTCCTTCGGTGCCGACTTCTAATCCGTAACGAAATCTGCTATTCGCCACAAAAAAGGGCGCGACCCGGATACCGAGTCGCGCCTTCTGTAGTTCTCTCAGCGCTTGCCCTTGTGGCAGTGGCTATTTCTTCTTTACGCCGGCTTTCTGCTCATTCTCAGGCCGACCGAAATTCTGATACGACAACGCCATATCGCGTAACCTGTCGTCGACCTTCGCAAGTATGCTGCCGGAACTGAACTTTCCACTGCGACCACGCTTGCCCGCCGGCTCACCCGTGAGAATCTCGATCCCCTCCTCAATCGTCTTCACCGGCCACACATGGAACTTACCATCTTTGATCGCGGCGGTGACATCGGGTCGGAGCATCAGGTCCTCAACATTCTGCCATGGAATGATTACACCCTGATGACCAGTCAGGCGGCTCGATTTGCACACGTCGTAGAATCCCTCGATCTTGTAGTTCACTCCGCCAATCGGCTGAATCTCACCCATCTGGTTGACCGACCCCGTCACTGCGATCGATTGCTTGATCGGCACCCCCGACAGCGATGACAGGATAGCATAGATCTCGGTGGAGGAGGCACTGTCACCATCCACCCCGCCGTATGACTGCTCAAACGAAATCGAGGCTGACATCACCAGCGGCTTGTCCTGGGCGAACATCCGGCGCAAATACCCGGTCAGGATAGCAACACCCTTGTTATGTATCGGACCTGACAAGTCTGCCTCCCGCTCGATATTGATCACGCCCGCCTTGCCCAGCGAGGTTGCCACCGTGATTCGCGTCGGCCTGCCGAACATGTGCTCACCCAGATTGTAGACGGACAATCCGTTAATCTGCCCCACCTCTGAGCCGGTTGTCGAGACCATCAACGTATCGTTGTCAAACATCTCCTGGATCTTGTCCTCTATCAGGTCAACCCGCGACTCCTGATCCTCGATCGCTTGGTACACATCGGCTCGCTCAACTGTCTTCTTGCGCCGATTCTGGCAACAGAACGATGCTTCCCGAATAATGTCAGTCAGGGCCGCAAACCGGGTGCTCAGCTTGTTACGTCGCCCCGAAAGCCGTCGGCCATGCTCGGCCACCGCCTGCAACCCCGAAATACCAAATGGCAGCAGGTTTTCCTTCTCCGTAATCAGCCGCACGAATTCATAATAAGACTTGAGATTCTTCGTCGTAATGGGCATCACCGTGTCGAACTCCGCCTTGATCTTGAAGACCTCCTTGAAATCCTCATCCAGACGCCACAAGAGGTGATAGATGCGCGGCTCGCCAATCAGTACCACCTTAACGGCCAACGGAATCGGTTCCGGTTTGATCCCCGATCCGGCCATCATATAAAGCGGATCAAAGGCAGCAATCTCCAACTCACCGTCGCGAAGAGTCCGCTTCAGGTGAATCCATGACCCCGGTTCCACCAGAAGATCGGTAGCATTGACAATCAAGAACCCACCGGCCGCTTTGAGCAATGAACCGGCGAAAATTCGGGTGAAGTCGGTGCGCCAGTAGCCGTACCTGTCAACCACGCGCTCCAGCGAACCAAACAAGTTCTTGTAGGAGGGCGACTTCTCAGTGACGATAGGCACTGCCTCCGTCTCCGAATTGTCCAAGAGCAGATTG
>CAZXRO010000273.1:0-4237 GCA_964642435.1 uncultured Ignavibacteriales bacterium | reverse complement strand
AAGTCCGCATTGGTCTCCTGGCTCTTGACGACCAGGCTGGTGATCGCGGTCGGCGCGCCGGCCGTGTCGATCCTCAGCGTCGAATCAACCCTGATTCGTTGCGTCTCGAAACCGGTGTTGTCATCGACGATTCGCTGCACTGTGACCCAGGCCATCGTATCAAGTGGGCTGAAGGCGAGGCTGCCACCAACAAACATGCGGGAAGCATGCCAGGCACCTGAAGTATCGAAGCTCTTATAAGCCGTCACATCGCCAAAGCCTATACCCTGCTCACTAAACACCTGGTCCACCAGATCCATCAGGCCAGAGCTACCATCGGCGCCGTCGAAGTCCAAGGGACCATCAACGGCCGAGATTGAGGCAAAGGTAGACGGGTGCAGCATGGCCGCACGGAAGGCACCGTAGGCTCCCATGCCAATGCCTCCAATACCGCGCGTGTTCTCATCATCCAGAATAAGTCCCGGCAGAATAAAATCCAGGTAATCCAAGAGGGCATCGCCGATGATTTGGTCATAGGCACCCGAGGCGGGACTGGAGTTGATCGTACCGCTGGCATCGCCGCTGGTATTGTCATCCTGCTCGTAAGCATACGTTGCACTGCGGCCACCGGCATAGAAGTAGCCACCGAAAATGGGATCGTTCTCGACACACACGATGATCATGGGGTCGATAACATCGCGGGTGATGAGTTCATCGGCGACAGCCTTGAGTCCGTTATTGAAGAAATAGTAGTCGCTTCCATCCTGAGGTGGCAGAAGCACCAGCAGAGGCAGCGGTTGCGGGTTGCCATCGAGCTGATTGCGAATAGCCTCCTCAGGCACATAGATGGTCATCTTCATGATCTGGAGCTTATTGCGCGTCTGGAGAAGCAACTCCTCAAAGAAGACGTGCGTTTGAGGAGTAATACCACCACCCTCGAGGTTATCCTCCCAGGTGGGTCCGCTCATGTTGTAGTTCTCGCCGCGGTCGGTGCATCCGAGCATCAGAACAATCACAGCGAATGCGGTCAGAACAAGAGTTCGTGCAAGAATCGGTTTCATACTTTTCTGACCTCCTTAGAATCGGTAGATGAACGACAGCACGGTTTCGTAACCATCGCCACTATATTCGCCGGGGAAAGTGTAGTAGTCTTCCTCGGCGCCGAAATCACTCGGTACGTCTACGGTTTCCTCGGGATAGCTCGTGTACGAGGTGCTGATCCCGAGATCCCAGCGGTCGATATGGACGATAACGCCACCATTGAAGATGTACTTGGTGCCCGTATCCACGAAGACCGGAGAGAACTGCTGATTGTCACCGGCGGGTGACTGATCCATGGTCCCGCCCAGCATCAGAGTCAGGGTGGGATTCATGTCGTAGATGCCACCGAGCGACAGCGTGATGGCGTCATCCCACTCGACTTCATAGGTAACATTGGAAGTAAAGAACTCCCGTGCGATAGCGGCCGAGTCAGCCGGGCCGGAGAGACCGCCGAAGTTCTCATATTCGAACTCAAAACCCTCGAATGCGCTCCAGAGCGTGTACTTGGCATCGAGCGCCACCTGCAGCTTCTCGGAAAGTTGATACCCGAGGCCGATGCCGAAAGATGTCGGCAAGGTGAGCTTGGCATCGAAGTCCGACGTGACAGTCTGCATGCTGCCGGCGGCAAACAAGTGACCGACTGTGCCCACATTACGAATGTCGGTGGAATCGGTGAAGCGCCAGAGAGTTGTGTTCTTGGGCATGACGAACATGGACTCGTGGTCACCGCTGATAGTAATCTCAAACGGGATGTGGGCAGTGAAGCCGACATTCAGCTTCTCGCTGGCCTTCCACATCATGCCGCCCCGCAGGCCGAGCCCGAAGCCGAAGCCATCGTTCTCGTTCTGCTGAGTGATCTTGTCGTATGGACGCACCGCCAAAGGCGAGGTCGAGTCCAGCGTCAGCATCGGGTTCTCGCGAAAGAGGATGCTTTTGAACAACAGGTCACCGCGAAGTACCTCCACGCCGAGTCCAAGAGCAACTTTCTCTCCGAACTCGCGTCCGGCCGTAAGCTGGAAAGAGACAACATCGAGATTATTGCGGTACTGGTCCCTCGGCAGGATCAGACTGTCGTTGTAAGCCAGCAGCGGTTCGTAGAGCTGCCAGGTGATGTTGTAATCGAACGGCTGGTAGATTGAGAAGCCGAAGACTGTTTCGCCCCAGATCGGGAGGCGGAACACACCGCCGGCGGAAGGGGCATTGAGGATTTCATGACGGTTGACATTGGCAACCTCGTTGAATATCCCGGTTTCATAATTCCCACCCCAACGGTAATCCGGAGTCAGTTCGGTCCGGTAGTGCATCAGGGACAGGTTTCCACCGATGGAGTTATCCATAAGATAAGCGTAACCGGCGGGATTGTAGTACGCAGCCGTCCAGTCATTGGCCAGACCACGGAACGCTCCACCGAGCGCCCGAGCCTTGGAGCCTACCGCAAGGTTGTCGAACCCTCCGGCAGATGCAACCGACAGGAGCATGACTACGAGAATGGATACATTAGCAATTAGTCGCGCAAGCCTCATTCCCATCTCCACAGCTATATAGTGCCAAACAAATTCACGCCAAGTCAATCGTCAGACCGCGGTCATGTGGTTGTCCAGATGCGGAGTATGCTGCCGAGACTAAAAACAAACAGTCTCGGCACCGCACCTTTGCAAAACAAGCGATCAAATTATAGTGCCGGTCAACTCTTGTCAAGCTTCGACGCCAGAAAATGCTTGGCGCAGAAGCTATTAAGAGCCTACCGGGCGGTCTTTTAGCCGCCTTGTGATCAAGACGAACTAATGTCGTGCAATGTGGAGTGTGTGGTGCAAATAGCTGATGAAAAACTTAAGAAAAGTCAAAGAGGTTGTGGCGCTGTGCTTTAGACCAGTGAACTGACACTGTTAACACCAATGCGCCTCAGTTCTGTTGCCCGGGTAATCAACCAGGAGCAGGGAAACCGATGACCGGTCAACTGGGAAATCAGTTTCAGATGCTGCTTGTGCAGGGTATCTCCGGCGTGTCGGTCTTTGGCAGGCAAATGACTTGTCCGCATGCGGTTACTTGTTTTGCGGTGCGATCGGCACCGCGCTTGCTCATGGCAGTGTCAACGGCAACATGGAGGTTGCCAAGGCAAGCATGGAGCAAAGCTGGAAGGTAAGTGATGAAACAGGCAGTGCTAATGGGAGTGATTCTGGTGATCGTGCTGGTTTGTTTGAACTGGTTCAAGGTCCTCGCGGCCTGACGATCACATGCACAGGTACGGTGCTCATTACAAGGCGAGTGCCGTAAAGCTGGATTGAACTGATAAGGCTCTTGGATGGGGAATGACTGACTCGAAGGATGTCGGTCGCACATGGAGTATTCGCATTCACAACTCTTACTGGTGTTATTGGGTGGAAGGATGGTGTGCTGACAAGCAGTTTGCGGAGGTTCGCTTGATAGCGGTCTTCTGAGCATAGCAAGCACTCCACGTTGTTTCTTACCTTCCTATAACCGTCGCTGGCGCAGAAGTCGGCGACGGTTTTTTTTGCCGGGACAGGTAGGAAGATGTTTCCCTCAGGCGACCCCTGGTGGGGGTGCAACCAATCCTGCCCGAACCGCGCAACATGCGGCATAGCAGTCAATTGCAAAGATTCTCGTCGCCGTCCAGTCTGCTGGCAAGCAGCTTGCATTATAAGGTGGGTGCCGGGCGGATACGGTGGCAGGGAAGCTGCCGAGTGATCCCGGTGCAATGAACAAGGGAAGGGTAAGTATAATGAGTTTGGTCAAGACGGCATCGGTAACGGAACTCAATGACATCACGACGCTGGTGGCGCGAAAGGATTCGGTCACCCGCGCGATGATCCTCCCGTTTGCGGACTTCGCTCCGCTGTTGTGTGACCTGCTGCGCATGCACCACAAACCGGGTGGTCGGCTGCTGAGTGCCGGTCACCTCCTGCCGGAGGTGGAACTGGCGGCAGACCGGGCCGGGGTGGCGACCGAGGAGGTGCTTGGGGAATCGCCGTTCGTTGGCGACATTCGGCAACTGCTGGACGCAATCGAGTCGGACAAGGAGCTCGTCTATATCGCCAATCCCAACCGGGTGACCGGCGCCGACTACTCGCTCAATGACCTGAAACAACTGGTCCAGGCGGTGCCCAACGGGGCGGTGATTGTCGACGAGTACTACCATGAGTTCTACGGTATCACGGCGGCGCCGCTGCTGGAAATGTTTCCCAATGTGATCATCCTG
>CAZXRO010000272.1:0-4302 GCA_964642435.1 uncultured Ignavibacteriales bacterium | reverse complement strand
GAGCTCTACAAGTACCGCTCACTACGTGTTCACCAGGGCAAGACTTACGAGTTCGTTCCGCGTAAGTCGTTCGTAGTAGACACCTCTGCGAGCAGTGTCGCTACACCCAGAAGTGATCGTGAGAGATTGGCCTTCGATTGCTTCACTGGCGTCTACCAAGAGGTCGTGGACTGGCTGACGAAGGTAGTAGAGGAAACGGAAACTGAGGGCGAAGGCAAACCGATATCCATAGGCCAGTTGAAAGAGGCCTTCAATGAGTTCTATATGCAGAGAGTCTTCGGCTAACCCCTCCAAACCACAACGGGGCCGGCTGTGAGCCGACCCCGCGTGAGTGCGATATGAATACGGATCCGACAGCTAAGCCGGATTGTCCTTCCTGAACTTGTCCATGAACTCCGCCAGCTTCTCTGCACCCTCGAGTGGCAAAGCATTGTACAACGACACCCGCACGCCACCCACCGAGCGGTGACCCTTCAGGCCCACAAACCCGGCGGCCTTGGCCTCGGCAATGAACTTCTTCTCCAGGTCCTCACTCGGCAGGCGGAGCGTGATGTTCATCCAGGAGCGGCTGTCCTTCTGGACGGTGCCCTTGAAGTAGTCCGGGGTCAGGTCGATCATCTGGTAGATGCGTTCCTGCTTGGCACGATTGACCTTCTCTATTCCCGCCAGGCCACCCTGACCCTTGATCCACTCGAGCACCAGCTTGACCACGTACACGCTGAACGACGGCGGCGTGTTGTACAGGGACTTCTTGTCAGCGTAGGTCTTGTACATGAACATGCTCGGCAGATCGGTCCTGGCCTTCTGCAGCAGGCTGTCCTTGAGCAGCACCAGGGTCACGCCGGCCGGCCCGAGGTTCTTCTGGGCGCCGGCGTAGATCAGGTCGAACTTGCTGTACTCGAACTGGCGCGAGGCGATATCCGAGGACATGTCGGCGATAAGCGGTAAGCCCTTGGAGTCCGGCACATAGTGGTACTGGGTACCCTTGATGGTGTTGTTCGTTGTGATATGCAGATACTTGGCCTCAGGAGGGATATCCAGCTGATCCTGCTTGGGAATGAAAGCGTAGCCATCATCCTTGGACGAACCCGCCAAATGCGCCTTGCCAATGATATTGGCTTCCTTGATCGCCTTGGTGGACCAGGTGCCGGTGTCGACATAGGCGCCCGTCTGCCCATCACCGAGGAAATTGAGCGGGATCAGCGCAAACTGCGTCGAGGCACCGCCGCCCATGAACAGAACATGGTAGTCATCGCTCAGCCCGAAAATCTCGCGGGCCAGGCTGATTGCCGATTCATTTATCTCATCATATTCAGGTGACCGGTGCGAGCTTTCGATAATCGACATACCGGTTCCCCGGTAATCGAGCAGCTCCTCCTGGACTATCTTCAGCACGTCCAGCGGGAGAGTCGACGGTCCCGGATTGAAATTGAACACGCGAGCCATAGCTTTATCCTTTCACTCTTACCGGTTGGATCTACTTGTTTCTCTCGACATAGGCGCCGATCAAACGGTCGATCACAACACCGATCCGGAGCATGTTCTCCTTGGTAGAAGCACCAATATGCGGTGTGAAAATAGTATTCGGAGCGTTGAACAGCGGCGACTGTCCCGGCGGATCAGAGTAGTACACATCGGTGGCATAACCGCCGATCTTGCCGGAGCGAAGCGCCTCGACCATATCTTCCTCGACCACCAGCTTGCCGCGGGCGGTGTTGACGATGAAGGCACCATCCTTACACTTGGCCAGGGTGTCCTTATTGATAATCCCCTTGGTCGATTCCAACAGTGGCATGTGCATGGAGATGTAATCCGATTCGGCCAGCACTTCTTCCATGCTGTTGCGAATCTCGGCAAAATCAGTGAAGTTGACATCGGGATGCCAACCCAGGACCCGCATCTGGAAGCCGCGGGCGCGGACGGCCAGCGCCAGTCCGATACGACCCAAACCCAGAATACCGAGTGTCTTGCCGTTGAGCTCGGTCCGTTTGAGCTCCTTCTTGAGCCACTGACCCTGGCGCATGCTCTGGTCGGCGCGGGTGATGTGATTCGGCAGGGCCATCATCAGCGCAAACGCGTGCTCGGCCACGGCGGTCGTGGAAGCATCAGCCGTGTTGCGGACTATTATTCCCTTCTTGGCCGCGTGCTCCTGGTCGACATTGTCCAGCCCCACACCGCCGCGAATGATCATCTTCAGCTTGGGGGCGGAATCGATGTACTCCTTGGTACATTTGGTCTTCGACCGAACCAAGACAATCTCCGCCTCATTGAGGCGATTCTTGTCATCGGTCACCTCGCCGTACTTGGAGAGAAGGCCCGGCAAAGACTCGTCAAAAGCATCGGAAATGAGAATCAACATCGAACTATCTCCTCGTCTATTCGCTTAGTAGATTGACAACCATGCCACTGCGGAGCTTGGGCTCAAACCAGGTCGACTTGGGCGGCATTACCTGCTCGGCATCGGCGACCGCCAAGAGCTGCTCGACCGACACCGGATACATCGAAAAAGCCAGGGCGAACTTACCGGAATCGACCAGTTTGACCAACTCCTGTGTCCCTCGGATACCGCCCACGAAATCGATCCGTTCATCGGTACGGATGTCCTGGATACCCAAAATTGGATCCAGCAGGTTCTTGGTAAGCACCGCTGAGTCTATCGAGGCCGCCGGGTCGTTCTTGTCGTAGGTGTCCGGCTTAACCGACAGCACATACCACTGTCCATTAAGGTACATGCCAATCTGCTTATCACGCTGTGGGGTCACCGGTGCGGTCGCTTTTGCAATCGCGAACTTCTGTTCGATCTTCTCCAGCAATTCCTCTTCTGAGAGACCGTTGGTATCGGTCACGACCCGGTTATAGGACAGGATATGAAGCTCGTTGTCCGGAAAGACAACATTCAAGAAGTAGTTGTAGTGCTCATCACCGGTGTGATCAGGATTCTTCTCGGCCAGTCGACGGCACACCTCGCTGGCGGCGGCGGAGCGGTGGTGTCCGTCGGCAATATACAGCGCTGGCAGATCCGCAAAGGCCTTCGTGAGGGCTTCGACCTGCGGCGCGTCCGCCACGACCCAGAGCTCGTGTCGCACCCCGTACTCGCCCACAAAATCGTACTCTGGCGTCTTCTTGGTCAGTTCCCTGAACAGGGTCGACAGCTTGTCCGAGTTGCGGAATATCGAAAACACCGGACCGACCTGCGCCCCCAGCGTCTGGATATGAGTGGCACGGTCGGCGACCTTCTTGGGGCGAGTATGCTCATGCTTCTTGATCAGATTCTTGTCGTACTCGGCCACCGAGGTCAATGCCACCAAACCGGTCTGGCTCCGATTATCCATCGTCAAGCGGTAGAGGTAGTAACACGGCTTGGTGTCGCGGATCATGATCTTCTCATCGATCAGCCGCTGCAGGTTGTCCCTGCCACGCTCATAGATCTCCTGGCCGTAGACATCAGCATCCGGCGGGAAATCGACCTCGGACTTGTTAACTCTCAGAAATGAGTTGGGGTTCTGCTTGACCAGCTCGCGGGCTTCATCGCTGGAGAGAACATCGTATGGAGGAGCAGCCACGTCGGCTGCCATCTCCGGTGTGGGCCGCAATCCGGCAAATGGGCGAATCACAGACATGACAGACTACTTTCTTTGGTTCATACGGTTTTTACAGCTTGGCGAATATAATACATTAACCTTTTAGCGCAACCGATTCCTGATTTAGCCATATGCCCGAAAGCGCCGACGGCCCGGGCATTTCCGCCCCGGCCGCCGCTGAGTATTGACCTAACAAGTCTGGGCTGTCTCGTCTACGGCAGAACACCCAGTTGCCACATCAGGAAGGAATAGATGTCAACCTGCTCCTCTATCCTGGCACTCATGGGCATCCCGCCCGAATGGCCTGCTTGCTCCTCATAACGAAGCAACACGGGCAGGCGTGAGGTACTCGCATGCTGAACCCGGGCCGTCATCTTGCGAGCGTGCATGGGATCCACCCGCGTATCATGGTCACCAGTCACAAACAATACGGCCGGATAGTCGACACTGTCACGCACATTGTGATACGGGGAGTAATCCAGCAGGATTTCGAACTGCTCGGGGTTGTCTGCGGACCCGTATTCCTGCACCCAGTAAGGGCCCATGAGAAGCTTGTGGTAGCGCAGCATGTCCAGCAACGGATAGGTGCAGACAATCGCCTCGAACAGGTCCGGTCGCTGCGTGAGCGCCGCTCCTACCAGCAGGCCGCCATTAGACCCGCCCGAACAGGCCAACCGTGCGGCGTTCGTGTGATTGTTAGCGATCAGCCACTCGGCGGCAG
>CAZXRO010000271.1:0-4331 GCA_964642435.1 uncultured Ignavibacteriales bacterium | reverse complement strand
AGATGGTATACTTTGATTTTGTTCGTGACCCTGCTGGACGGATCAGGCGGCCGTAGCCGGTTCCTTCGTTCGGGGGAGGTCTTCCTCGACCCGAATGCCATTGCGGATGATAATCTTGGCTGGAGTTCCGGCGACTGTGCAGTCCGGGGGGACATCGCGCATGACGACGAAACTGTTAGCGCCGATTTTGACATTGTCGCCGACGACGATAGGCCCAAGCAGGGTGGCGCCGGTGCCGATGAAGACGTTGCTGCCAATAGTTGGGTGACGTTTCCCCTGGTGCTTTCCGGTACCGCCGAGGGTGACATTGTGGAAGATAACGCAGTTATCGCCAATGATGGTTGTTTCGCCGATGACGACCCCCATACCGTGGTCGACAAAGAAGCCCTTGCCGATGGTTGCTCCGGGGTGGATTTCCAGCCCGGTGAAAAAGCGTACGATTTCAGAGAACAGTCGCGGAACAAACGGGATCCCCAGCTTGAACATGAAGTGGTTCAGCCGGTGGAAGGTGATAGCCCACAGTCCGGGATAGAGTAAGAACTCGATATTCCGTGCCGCGGGGTCATTGCGGTAGATCGCCTTGATATCTTCGAAAGTTGCCAGCATATATGCAATAGATCGGATGTTTTGCGCCGATATTGAGGTTGTCTAAGTTATTCCTTCATGAACAGATCGGTGGAGACGTAACGCTCGCCGGTATCACAGACGAAGGTCACCACTGTCTTGTCCCTGCCGAGCATCTGGGCCACCTGCAGCGCCGCCCAGACAATTGCTCCGGAGGAGATACCGGCCAGAATACCCTCCTCGCTGGCCAGCCGACGAGCTGTCGAAAGAGCATCCTCGGCCTCGACCGTGATGACCTCGTCGACAATATCCCCGTCGTAGTTTTCCGGAATGAAACCGGCGCCAATACCCTGCAATGGGTGGGGGCCAGGCTCGCCACCGGAGAGAACCGGAGAAGCCTTCGGCTCGACGGCTACGACTCGGCAGCCATACTTATCCTTGAGAGCCGAACCGGCGCCGCTGATTGTTCCGCCGGTGCCAACACCTGCCACGAATGCATCGAGAGTGAGATCGCCCAGGTCCTGGATAATCTCGGGACCGGTGGTGCGTCGATGAATCTCGGGGTTGGCTGGATTGGAGAACTGCATCGGCTGGAAGTAACCCTTCTGTTCAACCAGTTGGCGGGCCTTTTCGATGGCGCCCTTCATCCCCTTTTCCTTGGGGGTGAGGATCAGCTCAGCGCCGAACTGTTTGAGCAGCGCCCGGCGCTCAAGCGACATTGATTCGGGCATGGTGAACACGCACTTGTAGCCTTTGGCGGCGGCAACCATCGCCAGCGCAATACCGGTGTTACCTGAGGTGGGCTCAACAATCACGGTGTCACTGGTAAGCTCGCCGGCTTGTTCTGCGGCCTCGATCATGGCGACACCGATTCTGTCCTTGACGGAGCTGCAGGGATTGAGTGATTCCATCTTGGCAAAGACAGTTGCGGCACCGTCGGGGACAATTCGGTTCAGGCGGATCAATGGTGTGTGCCCGATGGCCTGAGCAATGTTATCATAACGCATGGTGAGGTCCTCCTGTCTGCATACTTATCGGCGGCCGGAACATATCAGTTACAACAATTCTCTCATGGCACGGGTTCATCCTGGATTTGGCCGGGTCTGAGGGATACAGGGAATACGCAGCCCGGCAGGCAGGTTTTTGCTTCAGGGGCGGGTGAATCAGCTTGGAGATTTGTCAGCTCGGTGCTACTTTTGCCAGACATTGGCCGGCAAGGCACGGCCGACTGGCATGAGGAGCCGTCAACCATGGGCTTTATGGAGAACTACCTGGGTGAGTTCTGGGCGTTGATGACCGCCATCACCTGGTCTTCGGCAGTCATCCTGTTCAAGAAGAGCGGCGAGACTGTTCACCCGTTGGGCCTGAGCTTGTTTCGCACTGTCCTGGCCACGGTTCTGTTCATACCGACTGTTTGGCTGATGGGTCATGATGTTTTCCACGATGCTACCTCCAGGGACTACGCTATCATCCTGCTTTCCGGTCTTCTGGGAATCGGGTTGGCGGATGTCCTCTATTTGCAGTGTCTCAACACTCTGGGAGCGAGCCTGACCGCAATTGTCGACTGCCTGTACAGTCCCTCGGTGATTGCGCTGTCAATGATCTGGCTGGGCGAAACGCTGAATTTGATGCAGATGGTGGGCGTGTTCCTGATCATCTCGGCGGTTCTCACCGCCACCGGTATGCGAAAGGCCCATCAACTGGAGATGCGGACAATCCTCCTGGGCGTCCTTTGGGGCGGTTTAGCCATGATTCTGACGGCGGTGAGTATTGTCATTGTGAAGCCGGTGTTGGAACAGCAATCACTGGTATGGGTAAATCTGTGGCGGACCGTGGCGGGAATGACGTTGCTCAGTGCGGTGCTGGCACTTCACCCGCGACGAGTCAAGATAGCCCGCTCCGTATTTGCATCGGGTCGGCGCATCTACACCTGGAGCGGCGCATTCTTGGGAACATATGTCGCGGTGATGATGTGGCTGGCCGGTTTGAAGTACACTCAGGCCTCTATTGCGGCGGCACTGAATCAATCGAGCAATGTGTTTATCTTCGTCTTTGCCGGAATGTTTCTCAAGGAGCAACTGACGGCACTCAAGTGGGTTGGGATTGTGCTGGGAGTTGGCGGAGTGCTGCTGGTCACGCTGTATTAATCCGCGGGAAAAATGAAAACCGGCGAATCAGGAAGCAGCAAAACCCTCATCGCCGGTTTCAATTTATAGCGGTACGGGGATTCGAACCCCGGTTACATGGCTGAGAACCACGCGTCCTAACCCCTAGACGATACCGCCAAAATCCGTTGCGTAAAGCTAAAGAAGCAACAGCCCCAAGATATACGCTCGCCGGGCTTTGTCAAGAAATCCCGATGTGTTGTCGTTCAATGAGTTACAGCAGATATCCACAGTAAGGCTTGTGATGGCAAGGACTTAGCATCGGGTCTGATTTGGGCTGCAAGTTGATATTTTTACAACTTTCAATGCGGCCATTTTGGCAGTCAGAACGCCCATAATGGCACGCAACCGGAAGCATTCTGAAGGGCAATGCAGTGGGAGAGAGTGATTTCGCTTGAGCGTAGTATTGGTTTGGGGTTTCTTCGTTGATCCTGATGCCTTATATTGCGCGGCAAAACGACTACGTCCAGGGAGGTTGTATGGCGGCCCGATCCAGTTCGGCGAAGAAGCACAAGGAACTAACATTCAAGCAGATAGACTACACGGTTGACTACTCGCCGCGCGGGGTAACATCCAGCGAGGATCTCAAGCCTTGCCGGGAGATTATTGGTCAGCAGCGGGCCATAGATGCTGTCCGCACCGGATTGGCGGTGAAGAGCACTGGGTATAATATATTCGTGACGGGTTCGGCTGGTACGGGGAGGATCACTACGGTTAAGCATCTTCTGGAGCAGCTGGAGCATGGGCACCCGGAGCTTTCCGATGTTTGCTACGTGAATAGCTTCAAGAATGAGGATCGGCCGCGGGCTTTGATTTTCGATGCCGGTGAGGGGCGCAAGTTCAAGAAGGATATTGACTACCTGATCAGCAACCTGCGTAAGGTGGTACCGAAGATTTTCATGTCTGAGGACTACAAGGACCGTCATGATCGGGTGGTTCGGGAGTTCGAGAACCGTCAGAAGACATTGATTCGCCAGTTCGAGGACAAGCTGACCGAGGCTGGGTTTGTCATGGTGCAGATCCAGTCGGGCATGGGAGCACGCAACGAGATTCAGCCGCTGGTCGACGAGGAGCCGGTGTCGCTGGAGAAGCTGGAGCAGTTGGCTCGCGAGGGGAAGTTTTCGTTGTCGCGTCTTGATGAGCTGCGTCGTCAATGGGACAGTCTCCGTCGGGATTTCGACCTGACGACGGTCGAATCCAAGAAGCTGAATGCCAAGCTTGAGGATGCTATCGAGAAGTTGAATCACTCGATGGTCGCACCGCTGGTATCGGACAAGATCAATCTGTTGAAGCGGCGTTACCCTGATGAGAAGGTGGTTGAGTATCTGGAGGAGGTCGAGGAAGCGTTGACGAGCGATCTGGATCGGTTCCGTGAGGCACAGCCCCGGCGCGGGGAGCAGGATGCGCCGCCGTTCCGCAAACGGGAGCCATTTGAAGAATTCAGTATCAATCTACTCCTGGACAATTCGGAGACGGAGGCGGTGCCGATCGTTACTGAAAAGTCGCCCTCCTACAAGAACTTGTTTGGTTCGCTGGAGCGCGTGGTTGACAGATACGGCTACTGGCGTACCGACTTCACCCGGATTTTCGCCGGTTCATTGC
>CAZXRO010000270.1:0-4338 GCA_964642435.1 uncultured Ignavibacteriales bacterium | reverse complement strand
AACAAAACCCTAACTTCAGCCATCCGTACGCCTGTAAGCTGACAAGTGCAGTATAAACAGTGATAGTCGACTCTATGATTGCAGCCTACCCCAAATGCTCACCGGACAGTACCCAAACCGGTCATCATTGTCAATGCTGAGTTGCCCCTTCTGCCGCTACAGAGCCGGCTGCAAACGCCTGGATTTACCCACGCCAGAATCCCCCGGCACAGACGCACAAACTCTGTTAGATTTGCGCTAAGCCCTTGACAATATCGATCATAGTACCTATATTGCTATTGTCATCTCTACGAGCACAGAGATACTCCCAAGTTCACGCAGAACCTGCGCCCTAACTACACTATTTGACGGACGAGTACTTAAACGTGGAGGACAATTTAGGTAATAGGTAATTGACTCAGGCAGCAGGGTTGCAGATTTCATTCAAAGGTGCCACGAGCACCGGGAACTACATGGCGGGCACTCAAACTATCGTGGCGGGTCGGATCAAATCCGGTCAGGAGCATAGTCACACCGCGTAAACAGCGCCTCCTGTGTCCACGATTTCGAAACATCCCCGGCACCAACTGCACAACAGTTACCTTTTCCGATTGTCCTCTCAGACAAGGGAAAAAACGCGCACAGGGTCTTTGCCAGTCCCTGAAAGCGATTAGGTAATCTTAAACTCTCTGAAAGAGGTTGTGCAGTGATGAAAAGTAGTAAGAGGAGGCTGACGCGGCCGAGGAGCCTGCTGGCTGTGTTGCTGGCGACTGCCGTCGTGATCGTTATCAGCGGGGGATGGACTACAGCCGTCGCCCAGGATGTTTCTGTTTCAAGCGTCATTCTCGGCGCCACATCACCTGAGAATTCAACCAATGATGACCTGATATGCAGCTACACGTTGTCCCCCGATGCCACCACGGCCACCGTGGCCTGGATGGTCGACGGGACACCCACCATGAACCTGTACCTGCCCATGGAGGGTGGCCCTACCGATGGGTTGGCCGACCATTCCGGCAACAACCATAGCGTCACCGCGGTTGGGTCAGTCAGTACCGCCTGGAGTCCCGTCGTCGGGCCGGACGGCAACGGAGCCTATCAGTTTGGTAGCAGCTTCTATCTCGATGCCGGGGATATCTTTCCCCTCAATTCGTCGTACTCAAAAGCGGCCTGGGTCCGGCGTGACGACGTTCAGGCCAGCAACAATGTCATTTCCAGCAGGGAAGTCTCCGGCGGCCACGTGCTCTATTGCTCCCAATCCCAGGGCTTTCGCATCAGTGCCGGCCAATTGGGAGACTGGAACATCGTCCAGGATCCCACGCCGATGGACCACGGAGTCTGGTACCATGTCGCCGTCACCTTCGATTACAGCACCGGTGAAATGGTCCTGTACAAGAACGGCAACATCGTCGATACCGATATCGTCCCCGTCAACAAACGGGATATCACCGACCCCGGACTGCAAATCGGGTCGTTTGCCAGCTCAAGCCAATGGAACGGTCACATTGCCGATGCCCGCTTCTGCGACTTCGTCCTCAGCGAAGACCAGATAGCCGCGCTGTATGACGGAAACTCCATCATCAAGTCGTCCGAGACTACCGACGGCGAGGCCTGGCAGGCAGTCGTCACCCCGTTCTCCGATGACATGACCGGTACCCCGGTCACCAGCAACACCATCGTTATCGGCAACCCGGATCCCTGGGTCAGCAACGTTATCCTTGAGTCCGCCTCAGGTTACGATCTGACTACCGATGACCTGCTGACCACCTATGTCCTGCATGGCAGCGCCGCAACCGCAGCCACCGCCTGGTATGTCAATGGCGTGCCCCAGATGCTTCTTTACCTGCCATTCGAGGGCGGACCGATCGGGGCCCTCAACGATTACTCGGGCAATGACAACCCCGTGACCACCTTCGGCGATCCCACCTGGACAGCCTCCGGTGGACCCGATGTGTTCGGCGCCATTGAACTCGATGGCAACGATCATCTCGATGCCGGCGATATCTTCCCCATCCAGTCATCCTATACCAAGGCCGCCTGGGTCAAACGCACAGGTACCGCCTCGAACAATATTATCTCCGGCGACCACGGACACGTCTTCTTTGCGTCGACCAGTTCCCAGGACAATCACCTCGCTGCCGGCCATAACGGCAATTACAACATCGTCAAGGATACTGAGCCACTCGAACTCGATACCTGGTATCACGCCGCGGTCACCTTCGACTACGCAACCGGCGAATTCGTGCTCTACAAGAACGGTGTCGAGGTCGATCGTGACTTCGCCAGCGCCTCCGAAATGGAAATGACCGACCCGCGCCTCTACATCGGAGCCTTCAGCGGCAGCAGCCAGCTCATTGGAGCACTCGATGATGTCCGTATCTACGATCACGTCCTCTCCGCCGACCATATTAATAGCCTCTACACCAATGGCCGCGACCAGCTTGCCGCTGCCGAGACCGAGGTCGGAGATACATGGCAGGCCGAGGTAACCGGTTTCTCTCCGGTCGATCCAGGTGCTACCTTCCTCTCGAACACCATCACCATCAACCCCAGCGAACTCCAGACACCACAGATAGTCAACCCCGTAGACGGCTGCACCGAGTACTGCATGATTCCCACCTTGCAGTGGACCGAAGCCCTCGGACCGTTCGGTGACCTGACGACCTACTACCGCGTCTGCCTCGCTACTGATTCCACGTTCCTGTTCGTTTCAGTTAGGGACTCGATCACGGACACTCACTACAACTGGATGGATTCACTGGAGTTCAATAGCGACTACTGCTGGACGGTCACAGCCTGGGTCGAAACCGATACCGGTATCGTCAGCACGACCTCAACGATCGCCCACTTCTGGACCTGGACCCTCGGCGACCTCAACACCGACCATAGTGTCAATGTCTCCGATCTGACCATCATCGTCGAGTATCTGTTCGGGGGCGGCAGCATCGCCCCGCAGTACATCGCCGATATCGACGGACAGTGTGGATCCAACATCAGCGACCTGACCTACATGACCAGCTACCTGTTTGGCGGAGGTTTGCCTCCAGTGGCCCCCGATCCCGGGTGCTGGACAACCGGATGCTTCTGACGTAAGCAAATCAGCATGGCAAGACCACACCAGTCCGCCATGCAGACGACGATATGACAAAGATGTGATCGACCCGGGATTCCGGGTCGATCACTGTGAATCGAAAGGACGATTTCGATGCCCCACAGAAGGTATACACTTACTACTGCGCTCTTGCTGTGCCTGACAGTCTTCTCAGCCACAGCAGCGTACGCAGCTCCCCAGGTTGCCGACGTCGCCGTCGAGGCTACATCGCCCAACTTCCTGGTCGATGATGACCTCTGGGTGAGCTACACACTTACCGATGCCACCACTGTCGCTGTGGCCTGGTACCAAAACGGCAGTGCCGTGACTCAGTTGTATCTGCCATTCGAGGGCGGCCCCGCCAACGCCATCACAGACTATTCCGGCAACAGCCAGACTACCACCGCTGTCGGTACCGTCAGCTCCGCCTGGCAGGCAAACGGTGGACACGATGGCAACGGCGCACTGGCCTTCAGCAGCTCCTTTTCCATCAATGCCGGCGATGTCTTCCCTGTCAGCAACTCATACACCAAGATCGCCTGGGTCAAACGCAACAACGTCAACGCCAGCAACAACATTCTCTCCAGCGCGGCTGTTACCGGTGGCCACGTGTTCTATGCTTCGCAGTCCCAGAGCTTTCGCCTCAGCGCCGGACAGGTTGGCAGCTGGAATATCGTTCAGGATCCGACACCGCTCGATCCCGACGTATGGTACCATGTTGCCGTCACCTTCGACTATACCACCGGCGACATGATCCTGTACAAGAACGGCAGCGTTGTCGACACCGATGTCGTCCCCGTTGACAGACGTGACATCACCGATGACACCCTGTTGGTCGGCGCTTTCGCAAACTCCAGCCAGTGGAACGGCTCCATGGATGATGTCAGACTGTTTGACTATGTCCTCCCGCCGGAGCAGATCGACGCCCTCTACCAGGACGGCCAGACAATCGCCGCCGAGATGACTGCGCTCAACGACACCTGGCAGGCCGAGGTCACGCCATTCAACACGACCGAGGCCGGCTCCTCGACTCTCTCGAACACTGTAACCATCCTCAGTGGCCAGCCCACGCTCGGCGATATCCCCGGCCAGACTGTTGCCGAAGGTGGTTCCTTTACAACCATCGACCTTAACACATTCGTCAGCGATCCCAATCACACGCCCGCCCAGATGACCTGGACCTACAGCGGCAACGTGGCCGACCCGAAGATCAATTACAACCACCCCGCGGGCACCTGGGACCACGCCTCCTACCCCTATTTCCGCTT